>DGTW01000202.1 GCA_002393835.1 Treponema sp. UBA4326 | reverse complement strand
ACGGTTTATAATGCGGAGACCCTGCATAATGCCTTTGACCCACTCCCACAATTCTTTGCAAAGTATTATACTCCTTTTCTATGGAAAGTCCTTTGTCTAGTTTTTTGCCGTCTGCATGTCATTTTTTAGAGTTGAACGGCAGTCAGCTTATGCTTTTGGTCGGAATTATGATGTTTTTCGGTTCGTTTGGCGGACGAATCTTCCAGAAGCTTAAAATTCCCCAAGTTGTTGGTTATATCGTAATCGGAATTATCATCGGTGTGTCAGGTTTCGCAATCCTCGGAAAGAATACGGTGGCCGCCCTCAACCCAATCTCGACGGCATCTCTTTCGCTTATCGGTTTTCTCGTCGGTGCGGAACTTAAAATTGAAGTCATCAAAAAATACGGAAAGCAGTTTGTGGGAATCCTTATCGGCGAGTCAATTACGCCATTTTTTGTGGTAGGAATTCTCACGGGAACTGTCACTTATCTTTTTACAAAGTCAGTCGCTCAATCAGTTTCATTCGGGCTTCTGCTGGGCGCAATCTGTGCGGCTACTGCCCCTGCGGCCACGACCGATGTTCTAAAGGAATACCGCACCAAAGGTCCCCTTACAACGACAATTCTGGGAATCGTCGCAATGGATGATGCGGTCGCCCTCATTTTGTATGCAATCGCAGCGACAATCTCTGCCCCCCTTCTCGGAGGACACACTGTTTCTTTCCTCTCTCAGCTGGGAGCAATAGCTTACGACATTTTCGGCTCAATTGCCCTTGGACTTGGATTCGGCTTTATCCTCAATTTGATTCTCAAAAACATAATGAACAACGACGGCAGGGTTTTGGGATTTTCGCTGGGAACCCTCTTCCTCTGCACTGGAATCTGTAACGCCCTGGGCCTGGACAACATTCTTTCGGCAATGTTCATCGGCTTTTTTATGACGAATTTCGCACACAAGAAAACAAATGCCATGTTCAGGCTGGTAGAAAAATTCACGCCGCCGATTTATGTTCTTTTCTTCGTAACTGTGGGAGCAAAACTCAACATCTGGATTGTAACGCCATTTATCGCAATCATCGCAATTCTTTATGTTGGCGGACGAACAATCGGAAAGACAATCGGAAGCCGTCTTGGTGCAAGGCTGACCGGAGCTCCAGAAAGCGTACGAAAATATCTTCCATATTGTCTTTTGAGCCAGGCGGGGGTCGCAATCGGCCTCAGTATTGCAGCAGGAAATGACTTTTCGGATTCGGTTGGCCCACAAATCATGCTCATCATCACGGCGACGACCTTTATCGTACAAATTTTAGGCCCAATCTGCGTAAAATACGGTGTCACGAAGGCCGGTGAAGTCGGCCTCAATGTCACGGCAGAAGACTTAATGAAAAACGCAAAGGTCAGCGACATCGCAATCAAGGGCAATGTAATCTGCCGGCCGGAATCTTACACAATCGTGAATGACACGGACACGGTTGGCAGCATCATCAGAAGCTTTACTCATCACGAAAACACAAATTACGAGGTGCGGGGCGGCGAAGGCGAGCATAAGGGAAAACTTGTCGGTCAGATTTCAATCGAGCATCTTAAGGAAGCCATGCAGATTGGTGAAATGGGGGAGACCCTGCTGGCCATGGATTTAATGGAAAAGCCCAAAATCACCTGCAAAATCGAAACTCCTCTTCCCGAAGCCTATCAGCTTTTTACGGACTATGACACAGAGGCTGTCTGCGTTGTCGGTGAGCAAAACGAGCCGCTTGGAATGCTGGAAAAATTCGCCGTCGACCACTACATCCATTCAAGAATCATTGAACTGGAGCATAAACTGGCGAAAATGGAAAACTAGGCGGGGCGGAAGTCGCTCAAGCCCCTAATGCGTTTACGATTTTCTGCATGTTTTCGGCTTTCGTTGAGGAATGTTCCAGTTTTACTTCGATGTCGCACAGGTCTTTGTAAATCTTCTGGCGCTCTTCGTAGAAATTGTGGAAAATTGCACGGACATCACGCACATTCTTTGGGTTTTTGTTCGCAATGTAGGCCGGGAGATTTTTCATGGAGCCGTCTGAGTCGTATTTGATTTCCCAGACAATTCTGTTTGCGGCAGTTTTTTCGTCGGCGTTCAAAAAAACGAATTTCCCGATTTTGTGAAGAATTTCAAGGGCAGCCGGATTGTTGCAGATGCCGCCGCCGGTTGCAATTACGGAAACATTGGCTTCTGCCTGAGACTGACAGTCAGCTGACGGAGCCTGGACAAGAATCTTTTCGACGAGATTCTGGCAGGCATTTTTTTCGGCTTCAATGAAGGCTTCTTTACCGAGTTCTGAATAAATTTCCCGCGGACTTTTGCCTGTAAGGGCCGTGACTTCATCATCAGTGTCAAAAAAGGGGCAGGAAAAATGTTTTGCCAAAAGTTTTCCCTGCGTTGATTTTCCGCAATGCTTGATTCCCAAAAGAATAATCGAACTCATAAAAAAGATTATAGTTTTTCCCGCAAAAAAATGATAGAATCTTCGTATGAATTTGTACGCACTTTTAGGAATTTCTTTTATTCCGGCCGCACTTTTCTTTGCGCTCGCCGTCATCCTCAATAAAAATCTAAAAATCAGATACTGCCTCTTATCAGGAATTCTCGCCCTCTGTACCGTAATTCCCACATCACTGATTCAGTTTTATGTCCTCAGCCTGCCGATTTTCACAGCATACACCTTCGCCTCGGTGATGATTACCGCAATTTTGTTCAACGGCCTCATCGAAGAAGCAATGAAGATGCTTTTTTTATGCCTGATTCCGCAAAAAAAGCAAGTTCTGAGCGCCTTCTTCTGCTGCGTGATTTTGTACGGCCTCGTTGTCGGAGGTTTTGAGTCGGTTATTTACATCGTTCGAAAATTTCAGGAAATTCAGGGGCAGCCGGGCAAGGAAATTGTCGTCGGACTCCTGATTGACAGAATTTTCTCCGCCCAGGCAATCCATGTTTTCTGCGCAGGTCTCACAGGTCTCTACATCTGGAATTTCCGCCATCAAAAAAAGAACATTATTCCTTTTTTGTACGCCGTTCTCCTCCACGGAATCTACAATTTCTTCGCCAGCTTCACCTCGATTTATCACTGGCTGGCCGTAGTCGCAATTTTATTCGCCGCCGTAGAATGCAGAATTTTTTATCTTTCAGCTATTGACAAAAAAGAAATCACAGAGTAAAATACACCCACATTGCGACGCTGGGTAGAGCAGTTGGCAG
>DGTW01000073.1 GCA_002393835.1 Treponema sp. UBA4326 | reverse complement strand
ACGGTTTATAATGCGGAGACCCTGGACTACGCCAACCTTTTTTGCACATGAATTGCTTTTTATGATATACTTCCTGCATGAAAAAAATTAAGGCCGTTTTGTTTGATATGGACGGGGTGCTGCTGGATACGGAGTCGCTTTGCAAGATTTGCTGGCGGCGGGCGGCGGCCGATTACAATTTGAGCAATATTGACGAGATTTTCATGCAGTGCGTGGGCAGAAACAGGACTGACACGACTCATCTTCTTTCAAAATACCTTCCTTCTGAGAAAGATGCCTTTGAATTCCGGGAAAAGGCAGGCGAGCTTTTTGACCAGGTTTGGCACGAGGAAGGACTTAAAAAAATGCCCTTCGTTACTGAATGCCTCGATGCGCTGAAAAATGCCGGCTTCCGCCTGGCTGTCGCAAGCTCTACCAGGGGAATAAAAGTTCATCCCCAGCTTGAGGAGGCGGAAATCCACGGCTATTTTGAGACCATTACCACAGGTGACATGGTGACTCACTCAAAGCCTGACCCGGAAATTTACCTCAAGGCGGCAGCATCGCTGGGACTTTCTCCTTCTGAATGTCTGGCCATTGAGGATAGTCCAAACGGAGTCCGCTCGGCTTATGCGGCTGGAATAAAGTGCGTCATGGTTCCTGACTTGATTGCGCCCGATCAGGAAATGAATGAAAAAGCCTTTGAGATTCTTGCAAACCTAAAGGAGGCTGCTTCTTTCATAATAAAAGAATTTTCTGGCGAAGAAGAAGGTGGGGGAAAGGAATGAAAAAAATCAGTCCGAAACAGCCTTCATCTTTCAATTTTAACAGGCAAATCCCTTTATTCCTGAAAAAAATCTCACCCATACTGGCAGCAGTTTTCATCTTTCAATTTTCAATTTTCAATTTTCTTTCCTGTGCATCAGACAGAATCACTTCCTTTTCGCCGGATACAGAAAAACCTGTCCGGCTTGCCCCTTATGTCAGTGAAGAAATGCTGAATGCGGATTTTTGGATTCAGCGGGCAAAAAAGCCCTACAAGGTAAAAATGAGTCTGGAAGAAATTGCCGCCTGGAACCGGGAAATATATAAACCTGCCAAAAAGGAACTTGGTCACCTTTGCGATTTACGGAAAATGGATTCTGTAATTTCCTCGGCTGAACTCCGCTCGTTTTTTTTCCGGCATAGCATGAAATCACCCTGGTACAAAAAAATCACGACGAAAAATGGGGATGAGATTCACGAACTTAGCAGAAATGAATGGCGGGAAATTTTTGAGAATATGAATTATTCCCTCCTGGAGAGGCTGGACTTTTTCTTTAAGGAACCTCTTCCCAAAAGTGATGAATTCACTGCTGATTTTCCTGTGCGTAAGGCAATCTGTGTAAAAAGGGGAAATATCCGTCTTATTCCTGATGATTCTTTTTTCAGCGCTGACAAGGATTATTGGTATGACGACATTGCCCAGAATTCCGGCGTACTGATGAATGAGCCACTTCTCGTGCTTTTTGAGAGCAAAGATAAAAAGTGGTATTTTGTTCAGACTTCTTTCTGTACGGGCTGGATAAAATCTTCTGACCTGGCCTTCTGTGATGATGATGAATTTCTTCGCTATTTTGACTATGCCGAAAAGGCTCCTTCATCATTCGTTACGATTACTCAGGATCGCTTTCTTCTTGATGAGGACTATGTTCTTTCTTCTCCTGAAACAGATTTTTCAGGCGTTCCGGAACTCTTCATGGGAACTTACCTCCATTGCGCTTCATGGGCAGACGAGCGCTTTTCTTCAGTTTTTCCGGATAGGCTTCCATACGCAAGTTATGCCGTCGAGATTCCATACCGCAAAAAAGACGGAAATCTGGCTCTTTCTTATGCCATAATTCCGGCCGGTTGCTCTTGTCAGGGACTTTTGCCTTACACTCAGGCCGCAACTCTGAAACTCGCCTTCCAGAGTCTTGGAGTCCGCTATGGCTGGGGCGGCATGAATGAGGCTAGGGATTGCTCGGAGTATTTAAAAGACATTTTCCGCTGCTTTGGTTTCACTTTCCCAAGAAACAGCCGCTATCAGCTTGCCATGCCTGGAAAAACGATTGAATTCAAAAAAAAATCTGCCTCTTCCCGTTCTTCAAGCCTTTCTTCTCTTGAAAGCGGAAGTCCCCTGGGCTTTCCGGGGCATGTTTTCATGTATCTTGGAAATGTTGACGGAAAGGATTATGTGCTTGGTGCCTTGGGTGCCTATTATGCCGATTTTGACGAGTCAGACGGAATCGAAAAATTCGAGCCTATTTCCGCAAATTCAGTTAACATAAATACCCTTGGTGTTCTTCGTAAAAACGGAAAAAGCTGGCTTGAAATGCTTAGTCAGGCTAAAATGCTTTCTGATGATGGTTCTTTTGAGGATAATCGGGTGACTTTGAATCCAAAATGGAAGTTCGCCGGATTTTCCAAGACAAATTCAGGGACATCTTACCTCTACAAAGCCGTCAGTAAGAGGAAAAAAATCACGGTGGCTCTTAATGCCGGCCATGGGACAAAGGGAGGCTCCCTCATAAAAACATATTCCCATCCTGATAAATCTGCGAAAATCACAGGCGGAACAGATCCTGCGGGAGTTTATATGTCTACATCAATAAGCGGAGGCATGTATTTCAAGAACGGAGAGTCTGAGGCAGATGTCAATTTAAGGACGGCCCGGCTCCTGAAAAAAATGCTTCTTGATGCAGGTTATGATGTGCTTATGATTCGTGACTCCGAAGACAGTCAGCTCGACAACATCGCGCGGACTGTCATTGCCAACAATAATGCGGACATTCACATTGCCATTCACTATGACCTGGACAAAAAAAATGAGGACAAGGGCGTTTTCTATTGCTCTGTCCCGGAGGGCATAAAATATCTTCCCAATGTAAAAAAACACTGGAAAGAGAGCGAGCGATTGGGGCGTTGCCTTGTTCAGGGGCTTGCCGCTCAAAATTTGAAGGTTTACGAAGACGGCAAAATGGATGTCGATTTGACCCAGACTTCTTACAGCACGATTCCAGCTGTCGATATAGAGCTTGGAAACCAGTGCACTGATACGGGAACAGAAAATTTAAAAAAAGAGGCGAAGGGGCTCTTAGAAGGAATTGAACTGTTTTTTAAGAAATAATAAAATAATTTCAGGCGGGGCCGCTTTTAATCAGCCTTCGTCTCTGCTAATTCTCAGCTAACTTTTTTATGGGAGGCCAAAATGAAAACTTCAATCGCATGTATCGCCTTTGACGGCGAAAAAATTTTAATAGCGCACAGAAATCCCACGGGGCAGATGGGCGGTCGTTGGGAATTTCCTGGTGGCAAAGTAGAAGAAGATGAGGCTGATGATGTGGCAATCGTCCGTGAATTTGAGGAAGAATTCGGCGTAAAAGTTACCGTGGGTGAAAAAATCGCCGAAACTTTCTTCGTCCATAACGGAAAGCAAGTGGCTCTTCATGCCTATCAGATTACGGTTCCCCATGATGGAATGGCTCAAAAATATGTCCTTACCGAGCACACAGAATACAGATGGGCTTTGCCGGCTGAAATTCCGACATTAAATTTCGTGGATTCTGACATGCTCATTTACCCAGATGTTATGAAATGGATTGCAAGCAAAAAATGATGAAGAAAAAGTCTTTCTTCCTTGCAAGTCTTTTTTTTATAGCTCTATTCTCACTTTTTTCCTTTTCCTGCAAAAAAAACAATGGTCAGCTGGAAATGCCGCAAATAAAGCCCGGAGAGCTTTCTCCACGCACCCAGTGGGCGCTGATTTCAGACCCCTATGTGGCTTGCAGGAAGGAAGCCAGCTACGAGTCAGCCACGATTGCCTCATTCCGCAAGGGCGAAATCTACGAAATAACAGGAAACTGCACTATTGTCCTTGACAAGGGGTCAGAGGACGAAACAAAAGAAAAATGGTATGCCCTGGGGGAGGGCTGGGTTCCGTCAAGCGCCGTAAAAGTCTATTCCAACAAACTAAAAGCCGAGCAGGCGAAAAAGCTTTTAAAATAAATAAACCACAGATTACAGAGATGTCACAGATTAAAAGTTTTGATAATCTGTGTAATCTGTGTAATCTGTGGTTAAAAATCTTAGCCCAATATTATCTTTGCAGCTTCTTCTACAGAAATCTCTGCGAACTGCTCTCGGGTCTGCAAGTTTTTAAGCGTTACGGCATTTTTTTCGGCTTCGTTTGAGCCAATCAGGATTCCCCATTTGATTTTCTTTGCGTCGGTTACGGCGTACTGCTGATTCATTTTTTTAGCCTCTGGGAAAACCTCGACTTTTACGCCCTTTTCTCTCAGCTGAGCCGCGACTTTCTGGTACAATACGACGAGATTCTTGTCCATGCAGAAGATTTCCGCATCGAGATAGCTTCCTTTTGATTCGATTTTTCCCAGCTGCTCAAGGCCTGCGATAAGGCGGTCAAGGCCTATTGAGGCTCCGACTCCAGGCAGCCTTGTCTTTGTGTAAAGGCCTGCAAGGTTGTCGTAGCGGCCGCCAGAGCAGACAGAGCCGATTGACGGAAGTTCGTTGAGGAAGGTTTCGTAGACGACTCCTGTGTAGTAGTCAAGGCCGCGGGTAATTGAGGGGTCGAGAACATAAGTGGTCTCAATTCCGGCTGCCTTCATCATCTCGTAGATTTCTTTCATTCGGATTGAGTCTTCGCTTTCGCCACCGCTCATTTCGGTAATCATTTTGA
>DGTW01000288.1:3393-4675 GCA_002393835.1 Treponema sp. UBA4326 | reverse complement strand
AGACAGTACGGTTTATAATGCGGAGCCCCTGAAAATTACTGATGAGGAATAAAAATGTTATCCAAAAGAATGGAAAATCTTCACCCCTATGTCCCCGGCGAGCAGCCCAAGGACAGGGTTTATATCAAACTTAATGCCAACGAAAACCCATACCCGCCTTCACCAAAAGTGATTGAAGCCGTGCGTCAGGCGGCAAAAAAACACCCTGAAAAGCTGGGGCTTTACCCTGATCCTGACTCAAACGAGCTAAAAGAGGCAATCGCTGACATGCTCAACAAGTCTGGCGGAGTCTTGAGCCGGGCAAACCTTGAGGGCGGCAAAAAGAACGGAAGCGGTGCAATCGTAAGCCCAAGCGAATTCGACAAGATTCCTTTTGTTGTCACGCCTGAGATGATTTATGCCGGAAACGGAAGCGACGAGGTTTTAAGCTTTGTCTTCTATGCCTTCTTTGACTCAGACCGAAAGCTTGTTCTGCCGGAGCACACATATTCCTTCTATCCGGTTTACGGTGGTTTCTACGATATTCCCCTCGCAAAAATTCCGTTAAAGGAAGACTGGACTCTCGACAAGGAAAAAATGCTTGAGACTGCGAATTCTGAAGGTTCGGGTATAATTTTCGCAAACCCCAACGCACCGACCTCAATCGGCCTTAGCCGGGATCAAGTCCGGGAGATGATTAAAAAAGCTCCTGCCGACAAGGTTTTCGTCGTGGACGAGGCCTATGTTGATTTTGGAGGCGAAAGCTGCATTCCCCTTCTGGCTGAGTTCCAGAACCTTGTGATTGTCCGCACCACCTCAAAGAGCCTTTGCGGTGCCGGTCAGCGGCTGGGCTATCTTGTGGCAAATAAGGAGCTCGTTCAGGCTGTCACCACAGTAAAAAATTCCCTCAATCACTTCCCGATTGATTTTCTGGCCCAGCAGGCAGGAATCGCCGCCTGTCGTGACGCCGGCTACTATGTGAAATGCGCTCAGAATGTCGCTTTCGAACGTGATGAATTCATCGATTTCCTCCGGGAAAAGGGCTGGTTCGTCCTCGACAGCCAGACAAACTTTGTCTTCTGCAAAAAGGACGGAGTCTCGGGCGAGGAAGCCTACAAAAAAATCAAGGAAGAAGGTATTCTGGTCCGTCACTTCGCAACACCCGGCATCGAAGAGTACCTGAGAATCACAATCGGCACTCACGAGCAGATGCAGGCCCTGCGGGCGGTAATGGAAGAGATGTAAGTTGAAAACGGAAAACTGAAAACGGAAAGTTGGAAGTTGAAAGTTGAAAATTGAAAGT
>DGTW01000288.1:0-3346 GCA_002393835.1 Treponema sp. UBA4326 | reverse complement strand
GTTGAAAATTGAAAGTTGAAAATTTGGGTGCCCCTGCCTTCGGCAGGTCGGGCTATTCGCCCTTCGCTCACCGCTCATTCCTTCGCTTTCGCTTCGGAACTGCGGGGCTACTATCCCTGGCACTCAGATAAAAATACAGATTTCTTGCTTTTGTGCAAGTCTTCTTCTACTGACTTTTACAAGGAGATTTTATGAAATTTTTAGTCCTTTCTGATATCCATGGAGATTTGGATAATCTCGATAAACTGGATTCTCGTTTTGGCGAGGCTGACGCACTTCTTTTTGGCGGTGATTTTGCCAAATTCGAGCATGAGGAGACCGGAAAACCTGTCCTTGATAAGCTGCTAAAAAAGCATGAGAACATTTTTTCCGTAATCGGTAACTGCGACAATGAGGATTTTCTTTCTGACATTGAGGAAGCTGACATCAGCGTAGAGGGAGCTATTTCCTTCTTTGACGGAATCGCAGTCTGCGGTAGCGGCGGCGGAACGAAATTCACGGGAACGACTCCCTTTGAGCGGGAAGAAGACGAGATTCTTTCTGATTATGATGTGGTCGAAAACTCAAGCTCAGAGTGTGCCGATGAAAACGGCCACTGGTCAAATCTTATCCTCATCATGCACAATCCGCCTAAAGACACCGAATGTGACAAGATTCCTGGCGATATCCATGTAGGAAGCGAAAAGCTCCGGGCCTACATCGAAAAACGCACTCCCTTCCTGGTTGTGACCGGACACATCCACGAAAGCGCCGGAATCTCAAAAATCGGAAACTCGACCATAATAAACCCCGGCAGCCTTGCCGAAGGCAAATACGGCTGGGTAGAAGCCGAAAAAGATTCAGAAGGAAAGTGGTCGGTAACGAAAGCTGAGTTGCTGAGCTTGTAGATAAAAAAAACAGGCGGAAGCGTGGTTCTGACAAAAAATGAGACTTTATTACAATAGAGTCATCGAATGGCGAGTTTTGGACTTGTCAGTTATGCCAAAAAAACGGTCGGAATCGGGGTTCTGACAAGAGGTCGCTTGAACTTGTTCACCGCGAGCTCTTTGGCAGGTCCACGATGGGAGACCGTTTTTTTGATTTTGACAGCAAATTTCAAAAATCGGCATTCGGGCTATTTTACCGTTCGCACGAACCTGAATCCCAGGTAATTGTAGCACTCATTGGGGTCGTAGCTGTAGCGGTCGCCTGCGTAGATAAAGGGCGTGTATTCGCTCCAGCTTCCACCACGGCTAACTCTCTCGCTTCCGGCTTCGGGGCCGCTTGCCCTTTCCCCTGGCTCGCTTTCAATATAGCGGCCGCTCCAGTCCCAGACGAATTCGCACACATTTCCGCTCATGTCAAAAAGGCCCATGCCGTTTGGGTTTCCGCTTCCGGCTGCAGGGGGAGCGTCTTCCGTAAAAGGACTTCCTGCCGTTCCTACCTTGTGACTTCCGTGAGCGTTTGAGGCCGACCATGAGACCTCTTCTTCTGGAATCGAAGTGTCTTCCTTTCCGTATTTATCCACCTGTCCGCTGGCGGTCAAGCCTGACTGCATTCCTGAAATAGTTTTTCTGGCGGCATATTCCCATTCAGCTTCTGTGGGAAGACGGTAGCCGTCAGCGTTGAAGTCGCAGGAGCACAAGTCCAGGGAAATTGTGTCGCTTGCGTCCTTGAGGACAGAGCCGTTGAGGGTGTAGCAGGGAGTTAGTCCGTGAATTTCGCTGAAGGCGTTGCACCAGATTACGGCGTCGTACCATGAAATCATGGTGACAGGCTGCTCGCCCTCGTCTGTAGGCTCAGCTCCCCTTTTGCCACGGCTTCCTTCCTGACCCGGATTTATAAATTTATAGCCCAAGGCCTCGGCAATTTCCCGGTTCTCATACCAGAGCTGGTAGGTTGTTTCGTAGCGGTTGATTTCAAAGGGCGTAATCCATCGTGTGGCCGTGTAGGACTGGCTTCCGTCGCCGATGACATAGACATCGTACTGGGCCGGAGCTTCAGGCCCCAGTCGAACCGGCGAAAGGGAAGAAAAGCCCTGAGAAAAAAGTGATGCCGCAAAAAGAATAAAAAGTGTACCGATAATATTTTTTTTCACTTGTCGACTCCTGAGAAAGAGATGAATTACACTGATTTTACTGTTTTAATCAGCGTTAATAAGTGTCCGGGGCGTTACGGGGTATCCCCGTAGAGAGGGTAGCGACCAACGGAGTGGGCGCGTAGGGGGAGACTTCCCCCTCCCATATTTTCAACTTTCAACTTTCAACTTTCAGCTTTCCGTTTTCAACTTTCAGCTTTCAACTCGCCTATTTTTTCGTTTTTTGCCCTTTTTGATTTTTTTGAGCGTGCGGGCAGTTTTGTTGAAGCTTAAGAGCCACCAGCTGAGCATTACGGAAATTAAACAAATGAGGGTGGCGATGGATACCGGAATGTAGCCTGCCATGTTGTCGAAGGGAAGCTTGAAGTTCATGCCGAAGAAGCTGGTGACGAAGGTTGGGGCCATCATTACCAGATTGATGACTGCAAGTTTTTTCATGGCGGCGTTCATGTTGTTGGAGATGACATTTGCGAAGGCGTCCATGACCCCTGTGGTGATGCTTGAATATGTGTCGGCCATCTCCATAGCCTGACGGTTATCGATTTCAACATCGTCCAGCCATTCCTGATCGTCGCTGTCGAGCTTAAGGACTCGGGTGCGGCGGATTTTTTCGAGAAAAAGCTGATTTGCCTTTAATGATGTTGTGAAGTAGGTGAGGGACTTACCCAGGTTTAAAAGCTGGATGAGCTCGGCGTTTTCGACCTGCTCGTTGAGTTCGTTCTGGATTGAGGTGACCCGCCTGCTGATTTCCTTAAGGTAGCGGAGGAACATGATGTCGCTCCGGGCAAGGATACGGATTAAAAAGGCCGGAAAATCCATGAGGGAGAGGCCTTTGATTCGGTTGGCGCTCATGTCCTTGAGAACTTCGCAGTCAGTCCAGCAGATTGTGATGATTTTATCGGGGAAAATTACCGCACCCACAGGAGCCGTGGTGTATGTGACTTCGGAATTGGGCGTGAAGACCGGAAGACGGAGAATGGCCAAGGCAAAATCGTCCCAGTTTTCGATTCGGGAAAGCTCGTCCTGGTCAAGGACATCCATTAAAAGCTCCGGGTCAAGGTTGAATTCAGACTGAAGCTCAGAAATTTCCTGCTGGGAAACACGGCGCGCGTCAATCCAGACACGGCGGCCTTCTTCTAGCTGAGAAAGTTCTTCCTTGCTGCTTTTGACAAACTGATTGTCTTCCTGAATCCAATAGTTAATCATCGATAAATAATTATATCACAAAAGCGAAAAAAAATAACCACAGATTTCACAGATTACACAGAT
>DGTW01000085.1 GCA_002393835.1 Treponema sp. UBA4326 | reverse complement strand
GACAAACCTTCTGGCCATGAACGCCGCAATTGAAGCTGCCCACGCAGGAGATGCCGGAAAGGGCTTTGCCGTAGTTGCAGACGAAATCCGCAAGCTTTCTGAAACCTCTTCAGCACAGTCAAAGACAATCGGTGACCAGCTCCAGAAAATCCATAACTCAATTGAAACCGTCGTTGCTTCTTCTTCACAGTCAAGCGAAGCCTTTACGGCAGTTTCTTCAAGCATAAAGGAAACGGATGAACTTGTACGCCAGATCAAGGCTGCAATGGAAGAACAGGCAGAAGGTTCAAAGCAGGTTCTTGAATCCCTTCATACGATGAGCGACAGCACAAGCAGTGTACGCGATGCTGCAACCGAGATGAACAGCGGAAGCCGCCAGATCCTCACTGAAGTTTCACGCCTTAAGGATTCTTCAAACAAGGTTAATGATTCCGTATCATCAATCAGTTCAAGCGCAGCAAAAATCGAAGAAACGGGAAATGCACTGTCCGGAATTTCATCTCAGATGAACGGCTCAATTCAGAAGATCGGCGAAGAAATCGACCAGTTCAGGGTATAGGGCACATTTTTTCGAAAGCGTGTTTACAAGGTAATTATTTTTAAATATACTTTTCTCCGTTAATCTCAGGGAAACAGTGTGAAAGCCACTGACTCGACGCGGAACGGTAAGCCTTACAGGATAAGCCCGAATGCCTGACCTTAACCTCCGGTGTATGCCGGTGCACTTACAATTTTGCTTCCACGCAACACTCTGGAAGCGGAGGATATTCTCATGAAAAGCTCACGCTTTAACTTCGGCCGCGCACTTTCATTACTCTGCGCAATTTTCTTTGTTTCATTCAGTTTTATTTCCTGCCAGCAGGAAGAAGATACTGAATATGTATATGAGTATGTAATTGTTAATCCTTACACAGATTCAGAAGATTACGACAAACTCAATGGCAATACATGGTTAAGTTCTTCCAATGATTATTACGATTTTAATAACGATACTGTATATTATTATGATGGTGGATACGGCTATGACTGGTCTGGTAAAGTTGCAGGCATTAGAGATAATTACATTTACTTTAAATATGTTTCTGTTGGTTCAGGTTTAGAAGACAGTTCTCTTGAAGGAAAATACAATGCTATAAATTTCAAGGATCTTACTAACTCTACGGTTTCTATGGGAACAGCATCAAATTACACTAACAAAAGAAAAGCCTGTACAGACACTCTGGAAGAAGCTGTAAAAGAATTTACCCTCGCTAACGGCTACTGGTCTTACTGGGGTGACTACGAAGTTAATAACCAGTAAAAAATAAAATCATAATTTAATGATCCCCCGCACATTAACTGATACTGCGGGGGCTTTTCTTTTTTTTGTCATGAAAATCAGAAAACCACTGTTTTTTTTACTCTTACTTTTCATTACGTTATCCCTTTCTGCCCAGTCCGGGGGTGTTGCGGTAGGGAGCGACGGCGAAGCCGGCAAAACTCTCGAGGAGAGTTTTGAGCGAGTCTCGGCGAAGGCTATGCCTGAACCGTCTTCCCCCGCTGAAGAAGCTGACATTGTTCTTCCGGACATTACGACTTACATCGACGCTCCGGTTGCCGAGCAGAGGATTGTTTTTGACGCTGACGACATTCAGTCAAAGCATCTTTCTGACCTGCCTTCCGTACTTGAAGAAGCAGGCGTTCAGGTTTTGTCCTACGGAACTTACGGGCTTGAGCAGAAACCTTCCATCCGCGGCTTTACCGACGAAACCGTGCGTGTCGTAATCGACGGCATCTGCATGAACAATGCGCAGACAGGTACATTCGACTTTTCGACAATAAACCTCAACTCAATCGAAAAAATCGAGATCGTGCGCGGAGGCTTTACTGAAGGCGTAGAGGATGAAGGCGCTGTCGGCGGAGTAATCTATATAACGACAAAAAAACAGTCACTCGGGCACAACTTCAGCGCAGACACATCCGTAAAAAGTTTCGCAAACCTCAAGACCAGTCCCCTCACCCTCGACACATTCACCCAGAAACTGGGCTATGACGGCCAGCTGTCCGAAAACTCATTCTTTAAGGCATCCCTGTCAGCAAGCTATGCCCAAAACCGCTACCTCTACACAGACTATTCAGGGGCCATTGCGACACAGAAAAATGCCCTCGTAAAGGATGCGGCGGCGGATCTGAAATTTACCCGCTATTTTGGCGATGGCAACTCTTTTTCTGCCGGCGAGAACTTTTACCGCGGAAACAAGACCTGCCCGGGAAGTGAAACCGCTTTCAACCCAGGTGACCTCAAGGACATCAATAACACCGTGACTTTTTCCCTTTTCAATCCGGGAATCAGCGAAAGCCTCAACCTCAGGAGCAGCTTCGCCTGGACAAAGACTCACAGGACATACTCAGACAACACCGGCTCAAGCCGCCACGACCTTGATGACTTTAAGTTTTCATCAAGCGCAGAAATATATTCCATTGAAAAAATAAGACAGACGGCAGGCCTTTCACTCGGAGCGGTCTTCCTCGACTCAACAAACTCAGGAGAGCATAGCCAACTGAACGGAGTCCTCAAGGAAACCACAAAGATTTACCTCAATGACATCTTTTCATTGACCATTCCCCTCGGAATCAAATTCTGCGGCTCAAACCTTGCCTTTACGCCTAAGATCGGCTTTGCGGCAAAGCTCAGCGCAGTAGAAATCATTGCCGACGGCTACAGGATGATTCAATTCCCCAACATGGACGACTTATACTGGCAGGGAGCAGGCTACAGCGGAAACCCGGACTTAAAGCCGGAAAAAGGCTGGGGCGCAGACCTTGCCTTCAACGTAAGGAAGGGATTTCTGCCTTTTTCAATAGAGTTTTTCACCAACTGGTACGAGGACAAAATCTGCTGGAGCGGCAATACGACTAAAAACGAAAAATCAGCCTTCTACTTCGGCTTCGACTGGAACGCAGGAGTCAGTTTTTTTGACGGTCTCCTCGAGCTGAAGACCACGGGAGAATACCTTTACACAAGGCTCATGAACAAAAACGAAAAATCCACCTACGGAAAGCGCATCATGTGGACGCCAGATCTGACCGGCTCCGCTTCCCTCAGGCTTAATTTTTCACGCGCAGACTTTTCAATCAGCGCAAAATACACGGGCAGGCGCTACAAGTCCAACCTGAACATCTCTTACCTTGAGCCCTACACTCTTCTTGACGCCTCTTGCAACCTCAGGCTCTGGGAACACACCGTGCCATACCTGCGCGCAGAGAACATGCTCAACACAAGCTACCAGTCCATTGACGGCTACTCCATGCCGGGCTTAAGCATTACTGTCGGGGTAAGGTGGAAGTAAGGCTGGCCCTCTCAAAGGCAAATAAAAGAGGTCTTGAAACAAGTACGATCGTGAGGACCGAGCTTGCGGCAAGCGTAAGGTTAAGGACGAATCCGCTGGCAAGAAGGACGGCAAAGGACTTCATGTCATTTACGCCGAACATGAAGACGCCGCTCAGATCGCTCATGGGTCCGCTTATGAAAACTACGGTGAATACCGCGCTCAAACAGGCAAATAGATAGTCACGCAAGTTCCAGCCGCTCCGGCGGATGAGGCCTGATTTTCCCAGCAGGGCAAAGATAAGGCCGGCGCTTCCCCAGCTCACCATCTGATAGAGGGTCCAGGGCCCCTGTCCGAAGATGAAGTTGCTTCCAAAGGCGGCCAGGCTCCCGATCAAAAAGCCTTTTCTGACGCCGAATGCAAGTCCGCTGAGCATGATGAGGGCCATCACGGGGTTGAAATAAGGCACGAATGAAAAAACTGCCCTCACGCAGATGCAGAGGGCACATAGCTGGGCGGCAATTACAAGTTCCCCTGCCGACGGATGCGAGCACTCAAAGGCAAGATAAAAAGAGAATATCACGATGCCGAGAAAAATCATGACGAAAGCCGAAACACTCACAGGATGACGTCTCCTTCAGTCACGGCCCCTTCAAGCAGGCCCCGGCAGATTCTGTTCACGCCGGTCGTATAGAAATTGTTTCCGTTGAAAAAGTCCCGCGGCGACTCAGGTCCGCTGATCCGCCCCTCAAAGAACATGCCGACCCTGTCCGCAGTATATGCGCAGAACTCAAGGTCGTGGCAAACAAGGACGACCGTTATTCCCCGTCCGGCCAGGCTCTTCAGCATCGAGCTGAATTCCTTCTTGAAGGCGTTATCAAGACCCTTCGTCGGCTCATCAAGCAGGATGACGTCAGGTTTTTTGAGCAGGATCTTCTCGAGGGCAAGTTTCTGCATCTCTCCGCCAGAAATGTCATAGGGGTGCCGGTCAGAAAGTTTTTCGTCCAGGACTGTCAGTTTTTCTCCCTCATGCCAGCCGCACTCCTCAAGTTCTTCGCGCACGGTCCGCCGGGTAAAGATATTCTTTACGTTCTGTGGCAGCAGGAAGACGCTTCTTCCCCCCTCAACCTTCACTTTTCCGCCCTGAGGCTTTAAAAGTCCACACAAAATCTTGAGGAAGGTCGATTTTCCAGAGCCGTTTGCCCCGACTCCTGCAAAAATTTCACCCCTAAAGAGCTCAAAATCAAGCGAGCCCAGCACTTCCCTGCCCTTTTCATAAGCAAAGGTGACTTTCCGGCATTCAAGGATTTTTTCTTTTTTACGGGGCTGTCCCTCCGCTTCCGGACTTGCGCCGTCCGCTCCGGGCCGGGCTTTGCAGCCTTCGCTCACGCTCACCACCCCCGCCGTCCTGACGGCGCTGGCGGCTATGGGCTTACAATCCCTTAGCCTTTCCTTAAGCCAGAGCCTTCCTTCCCTGACTGATACGGGGATTTTTTCCTTTCCGTCGACTTTATTGTTGACGGCAATCCGGGCCGCGCACGGCAGAAAGTCCTCTGATATTCCCGGGCAGGCAGTCATTTCCTCAGGTCTTCCGTCAAAGGTCACCTGCATGTTTTCTATGTAAAGGATCCTGTCGCTCACAGGAAAGAGTTCCTCAAGGCGATGCTCGGCGATGACAACCGTAAGGCCAAGCTCAAGATTGAGGCGCCGGACTGTCGCCAGAAAATTCTGTGCGGTAACCGGGTCAAGCTGGCTCGAAGGCTCATCCAGAAGAAGGACTTCCGGGGTCATGGCCATGACCGAAGCAAGGTTCAAAAGCTGTTTCTGGCCGCCGCTCAAAAGTGCGGTATCCTTTTCAAGCCAGTCATATATGCCGAAATAAGAGCAGACTTCAGCCACCCGCCTGTGCATGACAGGACGCGGGGTCCCTGAGTTCTCAAGGGCAAATGAAAGCTCATGCCAGACTTTGTCGGTAACAATCTGCGCGTCAAAATCCTGCATTACAAAGCCTGCCTTGATTCCCTGCTTTTCGTAAGCAGCGGCAAGGAGGTTCAAAAAAGAAGTTTTTCCGCCCGCAGACTTTCCGCAGACAAGGACAAACTCGCCCCTGTTGATTTTTATCTCGTCAAATTTCATCAGATGCAACTCCTATCTTCTGCAGAATACCGCCGTAAAAAAAGCGCCCGTAAAAGATGCCCCGAGGCCGGCGCAGTTCCATAAATTCCCGCGGAAACTTCCCGCGTCAATTACAGGGTAAAAGTTCATTTCCCCCGCCCCCTTTACGATCGACAGGACCGAGACTGCAAGCAGCAGGATTCCAATGACAAGGAGCAGGAAATCCCCCGCCCCGAATGAATAGTGAATGAAGGAAGTTCTCTTCGCCTTTCCCCAACCTCGGTTTTCCATGCTCCCGGCAGTCGTCCTTCCGTCCTCCAGGGTCGATGAGGTTACCGCGGCAAGGACATGCATTTTTTCACGGAGCCGGTGGGACAGGCTGGTCCCCCTTTCAAGACCAAGGCCCCTTCTTCCGTCGCTTATGTCCCGGAAGCGCCTCCTGTAAAAAGGAATCATCCTCAGGATCATCACCAGCATTATCGAAATCCCCGGGAAAAGCGGCGCAAAAATAAAGGTGAGTTTTTCAGCGGTCAGGACCCGGTTGAAGGCTAAAAACCAGAGCACGATTGTTATCAGCATAAAGGCATTATTAAGTCCGTAGCAGAAGGCCTCAAGGGTGACCGGCAGTGACTTGTCTCCGCCAAGATAAAAGAGGACGGTATCACCCCAGCGGCTCACAAGGGGATTGAAGCATGAGAGTATCACGAAAAAGGGAATCAGCAGGGCAAAATTCTTAAGCCCGGACCGGTTCCTGAGCAGTATGTTCATGAGTAGGGCGCATGCAAAGGATGCGGCAATATAAATGGGATTCTTGACCGCCACGCAGAGGCAGACCGCAGACGCAAAATAAAAGAAAGCCACGTGAGGATGCCGGCACTTTTTGAAAATTGAATCCATGGGATTATTCTACAGTTTTTTCTGATTTTTTCCAAATTCATGTTATAATATAAGGCAATATAAAAAGTTTTGGAGAGAAAAAAGTATGACCCTTCTCAAACGATCACTTATCATGATTTCCGTTCCGACGGCAATCCTTTTCCTTTTGATGATGTTCATTTCAGCAGACAAGCTCAGGGACTATGCCACAAGGCAGGACAACCTCAATATTTTCCTTAATTTTACCAAGTCATATCCTGACTCGACAGGTTTTTACGGACTGATAGATGAAGTCTACTACGACGGAACCCTCTGGGAACCTGATGCAGACTTCTTCCGAAAGATTGAATTTTATGACAATAGCAGCAAAGTGAGCGGGATTAGGATATGAAATATACAAACCCGATTATTCTTTGTGATTATTCAGACCCAGATGTTGTGCGGGTCGGCGAGGATTTTTACCTCACGGCTTCAAGTTTCAATTTTGTTCCGGGACTTCCGCTTCTTCATTCGCAGGACTTGGTTCACTGGGAACTCATAAATTATGCCTGCAAGTCAATTCCTCTTCCCGGCTACGAAAAAGTTCAGAATGCGAAAGGAATCTGGGCGCCTTCAATCCGCTTTCATGACGGATACTTCTATATTTTTGTGGCGACTCCCGATGAAGGAATTTTCTTTACCAGATCAAGCGACCCGTATGGAGAATGGAGCGAACTTGAATGTGTCTGGTCAGGCAAAGGCTTTGAAGACCCGTGCCCGATTTGGGATGATGACGGAAAAGTCTGGCTCGTTCACGCCTATGTTAAGAGCAGAATCGGCTTCAACTCAAAACTTGGACTTTTAGAACTTGATCCGGCTTCCTTAAAGGCAATTTCCGAAGACAAAAGCATCTTTGACGGCTCAAAAACTAAACCGACAATCGAAGGCCCGAAATTCTACAAGCGGAACGGATTTTACTACATTTTCGCACCGGCAGGCGGAGTCACGAACGGATGGCAGACAGTCTTGCGCTCAAAAAGAATTGACGGTGATTATGAAGAGAAAATCGTGCTCGCTCAGGGAAAATCGCGCATAAACGGCCCTCATCAGGGCGGCTGGGTTGACACTGCAAGCGGCGAAGACTGGTTCGTTCATTTTCAGGATGCGGGAATCTTCGGTCGAATCGTTCACATGCAGCCAATGCGCTGGGTGAATGACTGGCCTGTAATGGGAAATGCTGTCGCACTTGAAGACGAAAAAGCCCTTTCAGTCGTGGGTGAGCCTGTTGAAAACTGGAGTTTTCCTCGAATCGAAAAGACAGCCCCGGCTTCTTCAGGAAAAACGGCTTGCGAATTTCAGTATTCGGCGAATTACGGAGAACAATCCTTTGCCACGACAGAAAAATCCCTCTGGCTTACTCCGTCGGTATGCACGAAAAAAATTGATTCAAAAGAATTTTTGTATGAAAAGGAAATCCCGCTTGATGGAGAGTGGCTTGAAAATCAGCGGAAAGGAATAATCTTTTTGGGAAACGAATACGCTGCCCTTCAAGTCACAAAAATTTCGGAAAATGAATTTTCAGTCTCATATATTGAATCAAGAGGAAGCGAAGAAGGTGACGCGGAACGAAAAGAAGTCACAAAATGGAGCGAAAACTTTGTTGCAGATGATGAAGTAAAAATGTCCGTAACGCTAAAGATGAAATTTCACGCCGCCCCTGATGGAAAAGGCGGAGTCGTTCAGTTTTCCGTGGAACATCAGGGCAAAAACAGCAGGATTTCGTTTAAATCACAGCCTTTCACAACCACAAACGCCCACTGGGTCGGCGGAAGATACGGCTGGGTTTAATGCATAATTCATAATGCACA
>DGTW01000230.1 GCA_002393835.1 Treponema sp. UBA4326 | reverse complement strand
ACCAATGTAATCATTTGCACCAAATGTAATCAGTGCATATTTTCCGTCTTTACCAGTAACCGTAACGGCATCTGCAATTTTGAAGCTGTACTTTAGAATCTTATCGTCCCCAGAAGAAATTGCAGTTGCTGATTCGCCAACAGTTGCTGATACATTTGCACTGTATGTTGTAATCGTGATTACAGCATCTGTTTTCACAGGAACATAAATTTTTGTTCCTGAATTGCACTGAATCCAAGAATCTCGTCCCTTCGCAGCGAATTTTCCTGTTGTTGCATCAATGTACAAATCATCCCAAGTGTCAGTTTTACTTTGGATATTTACTTCTGCTGCAATCGCATTTGCGTCCGTCCAAGTTTTATCATTGACGACAGTTCTTGTAATTGCACCAATGTAATCATTTGCACCAAATGTAATCAGTGCATATTTTCCGTCTTTACCAGTAACCGTAACGGCATCTGCAATTTTGAAGCTGTACTTTAGAATCTTATCGTCCCCAGAAGAAATTGCAGTTGCTGATTCGCCAACAGTTGCTGATACATTTGCACTGTATGTTGTAATCGTGATTACAGCATCTGTTTTTACAGGGACATAGATTTTTGTACCTGTGTTGCACTGAATCCAAGAATCACGTCCTTTTGCTGCAAATTTTCCTGTTGTTGCATCAATGTATAAATCATCCCAAGCTTCGGCTTTATTTTGAATATTTACATCTGCTGCAATTGCATCCGCATCAGTCCAAGAATAATCCAATGTTGTCTTATCAACAGCCGCACCATAATTATTATTCAAAGATGCATCTGCTGTTGCAGAGAATTCTGTTTCCAAAGCAGAAACATCCCACTTTGAAGAAGCATCTATGTAAGCAGATGTGGTTGAATCGTAAATTCGGTTGAGAATTGTATTTCGACCATTGAATTCGAGATTATAAACCGCATCCGTAATTGCAGCAGTATTTGAACATCGAGCAGAAGGTGTAATTACTGCATCACTTGCATTTGTTATGTTGTAGTCTTTCCAACCGACATTGATTTCGTGGTCTTTAAGCGGTGTATAGTTCTTTGCAGTCCACCATGCATCACTCAATGTACCCGTCACTTTTGTATTTACTACAGCACACTGATCATAGAAGCCATCTCCACTGCCAGCACAACGACCAAATGCGAGCGTAATTCCATCTGCAACTTCAATCTGTGAATTAAAAACGACAAAACCTTTTGCAATTTTGTTGCTTGTAAGGTATGTTCTAGCAACAAGCAAATCCTCTGACTTTGTTGCTCTTGCAGAATCGTTCAAAGCGACAAGTTTACATTCCTCAAACAAAGCGACATCTGCGGTTCCCCACAAAAAGTCTACGTCTCCTTCAATATAACACTTATAGAACCAACCTTTTCCGCCTTTGTTACCAAGTTGTACAGTATCCTGATAGCTCTTAAATGTTGAATTATAAGCAGCAAAAGTTCCAGTAGACTGGAAGTAAATTGCCTCAGCCTGTGCTTCTTGAGCAGTTGTATCAACTCCTCGACGAGTAGCATTCCAAATAGTCAAGTTTTCAAGAACAAGATTTCCAGTTCCACCGACATAGAATGAAGGACGAATAGCCGTACCACCATTCCAATCGTTGTGGTTGATATACTTGATAACAGCATTCTTTGTTGTGTCAGTTCCGTTTGCCTCTGCAGTAGCCGGTCCTACAATTTTTACAGTTCCCGCGATTTTAGCGTTCACAAGTTCATAGTATTCGCCGGCTGCGACATTAATTGTGAATGAATCTGTGCTTGAAGTTCCGATTGCTGACAACGCCCCATAAATCGTGCGGAAATCAGGTGTTGCAGACTCATCAGAAGAAACGGTCATCGTTGCAGCCGCAGCATGAGCTGCGCGGGTTGTAAATTTCCATGCATTTACTGCACCCTTGTCATTTGAGAGACCATCAAAGTCAACACCACCTATTTTACCCGTAATTGCATTTTGCGGAATAGCAACATAATAAGTTTTTTCATTAGCGAGTACTCCGAAATGGGGAGTAATAAGCACATCGTTTCCAACAACTCGGACAAGCTGGCTCTTTACTTTGATTGTATTTCCTGCATTTGTTGCCTGCTTTTCATCACTCATCGTGATTGTATCAACAAGTTCTCCATCAGAATCAAAGATTGCAACAAAACTTGCAGAATTAAGAGTCGGTTCTGCATCAAAGGTCAAGCGCAATGCACCATCAGTATAAGCAGAAGTTGCTCCAACAGCCGGATAAACATTCAATGTATATGCATTTGCTGTAGGATAATCTGCAACAACAACTGTAAACGATGCCGTAATATATGTTGCAGAAGCATTTGTAACAGTTACGGTTACTCCAGGAGTTGCTTTTTTAGGAGTTACCGTAATCGTACCATCATTAGCGGCTGAAACCCTAACTGCGCTTTCATCAGCAGATACAGCCGTCACTTTTGCAGAAGTACCGTTATATGTTGCAGTCGCTTTGATTGTGCCAGTTTCAGTTGATTTGATACGAATTACATTCTTATCAAGTGATAGCGTTGGCAATTGTCCCTGAGCATCGATTCCATCGATGGTTTTCTTTGTACCATTTACCGTAACAGAGATGTCGCTATAGGTAAAGTTGGAAGCTTGTGTACCTCCAAATGCAGGATATACGATGTCATTTGCACCATGATAAATAACGGTATCTTTTTTTACAGCAAGTTCGGTCGTTCCATCCGTGTCATATACAATATAGCTGATTTTTCCATTCGAAATTGAAACATTAAAGATATAATCCTTATTTGTAGTCCATGCAAATCCTTCAACCTTTGAGTCAAATCCTTGACCGCTTCCGCCTTCCGTACAACCGACATTCTTAATGTTTTGTGCAGTCAAAAGCTGATAGCCTTTTCGAGCAGTTCCTTCAACGCTAATAAATCCTACACCCACATGACCACCAGTTGATGAGAATTTTACCTTTGCTTGCAATGCAACTGTGTCATTTGCAATATCAACTTTATGGTTATAAACCAAGTATGCTTCTGTAGCAACGGTATTTTTAACACTATTTGTTTCAGAATCCCATGTAACACCAGTATTTGTTAAATCAACAAGATGTGCGGTACTTGTTGAACCACCACCACTAGCACTACTGTCCGGCTGACTGGTCGGGCTTACCGTGCCCGGCTCGTCATCATCATCGCTTGAACAGGCGATAGTGCCGAACAACAGGAAACTAGAAGCAAGAATCGCAAGAAGCTTGGAACTTGCTTTCATAACTTTTCCAATTTTCATAAGAAATCCTCCATTTCTAAATGTAAACTTTTTCTGACCGTCGTAAAAATGCAAATTCTTTTGGAATCAGATTTTTACGACAATTCTCTGATAATACTTTATGTGCTGACTTTCAAATTTAATATGCAAAATATAAATTTTTTTGATTCGATTTCTTTCAGATTTTAAATAATACAGTTTTAAGAATCAGGATTTTACGATTTTCATACAATTTATTGCGAAAATGATACAAAATATTTACTTTATCATATATAATTGAAGCATGAATCCTGAAATCACGAAGCGAAGAAATTTTTTGTCTCACCGCAAGGCCTACGGAGGGGGGAAAGGTCGGCTCACAATCGGCTTTACCTGTATCGCAGACTTCCGCTCTTTTATCGGTCAGGAATACATCGCAGGAATTTGCCGCGCCTGCGAGGATTACGACATAAATTTTATCAATATGAGTCAGGCAATCAAATATTCTCTTTTTGATGAAGTCGATTTTCTTTCCCACTATTCGAAGAAATTCCGTTTTATGAAGGCTCCCCTGCTGGACGGGCTTATCACCTGGGCTTCCTCCCTTGCCCCCTATCTCACAAATGAGCAAATCATTCAAAAATTCGAGGCTTTAAAACCTCTTCCCATGGTTGATATCGGTTATCTTGATATTCCAGACATTACCGCACTCAGAATCGACAATTCCTGTTCCATGGAACTTATCGTCGAGCATCTTGTAAAAAAGCACTCTTTCACTAAAATCGCCTTTTTAGGCAGTAAGATTTCCCGCCCCCACATTGAGCGCCTGTCTTCATTCAAAAAGGCTCTCAAAAAATTCAATTTTGAATCGGAATCAGTTCCGGTTTTTATGTCGGAAACTCTTAACGAGGCGGATATTGTCCGTGCATCAGAGGAACTTTTTGAATCCTGCCTCACAAAGCAAAACAGCACCAATAAAATCGAAGCAATCGTAACTTCCAGCGACATTATCGCCTCAACCCTGATTCAGTTTTTGCAAAAAAAAGATGTGAGCGTTCCTGATGATGTTGCAGTTACAGGATTCAACAATCAGTATCAGGGGATTACAAGCTCGCCGCCTATCACCACCATTGATTTGGAATATTTTAAGCGCGGCTACATGGCGGTGGAAACTCTAATCAATAAAATTATGAATCCTAAAAGCAAGGCTCAAATCATAGAGATTCCAACCTCTCTTATCGTCCGGGAAAGCTGCGGTTGTTTTGAAAAAGAAATTCTCGAAGCCGAAGAGACCTCTGAGAATCAAAAATCCATGAATATAAGCGACGACATCAGTGAAGAAGAAGGGAGAAATTTTCTCTCTGAACGAATAAACACTATTTTTCCCAAAGAAAATCACGAGCGAAAAGAAGATTTAGTCAACGCAATTTTTGAAGATTTATACGAAAAACTCACGCCACCAAAAACCTTATGCTGGTTCAGGCATTTTTTGAGCGGCGAGCGGGGAAATCATTTTAAGGCAGCATTCTGTCAGCACAAGGTCAGCCAGATTCGCTCTTGCCTGCTTGCCTTAGCCGGCAGCAATGAAGAACAGCGTTTCAGAATCGAGAACATCACGAGTCAGCTTAGAGTTTTGTGCTCAGTCACTTCAGATTATGAAAGCAACTTCCGACACGAAAGCCCCTACACTTTCAACAATATCACTCAAGCGGCGATTCACTTTGCCTCCGCCACCACGGGAAAGCAAATGCAAAGCACCCTCAAAACTCATCTGACGGAACTGGGAATTCCGGGAATAATTCTTTCCCTGAGCGACAACATGACCACAGATCTTGAAACCAGCAATGTAGAGTTGATTTTGCCGGAGCCTGGTGACTATGAAAGAATCAGCCTCCCCTACCGCATAAGTGACGAGGCGAATTTTCCTAAGTCCTTTTTTCCGCAAAAGGAGCGTTATTCTGTCGTTTTGGAAATTCTCTATTATAACGAGCGTTACTTCGGTTTTTCATTCATGCAGATGAATACAAAAAACATGGCTCTTTACGATTCAATCCGCGCGCTTTTATGCCACTCACTCTACGAAATTTACAACAAAGCCGGAAGAACGAAAGAACACTCCATGCAGCTGAACACTAAAAAACTGGAAGGAATTTTCTCATTAACCGATAAAAACGAGCCTGTCTCTCCTGTAACAAGGCTCACCCTGAATACAATTTCTTCATATTTATTGGAGCATATCGGTGAAAAAACGAACCTGGATAAAATGTCAGAAGATTTGGGAATGAATAAGACGAAGCTCATACGGCAGACAAAGGCGGCCACAGGTTATACAGTCCAGACCTTGCACGAAAAATTAAAGATGGAAGCGGCAAAAAGCCTGATTCTGGAAGGAAAGCTCACCCTGTCAGAAATAGCGGAAAGGCTTGGCTTTCAGAACAGCAATTATTTTTCGAATGTTTTCAAAAAGAACACCGGGGAAAGCCCCCGCTTCTGGGGTAAAAAGCAGGGGCACAGACAGCAGTAAAAGCGATTATTCCTTTTCGACTTCCGTGCACTTAATGTGCAGTTCATCAAGCTGGCTGTCATCGACATAAGACGGACACTCGTACGCCCGGTCAAGGCACGCTTCGCTCAAGGCCTTGACTCGGTCGTTTGCAGGCGGTTTGCTGTAGCATACCGCCTTACATCCATCGGGCTAGTCTTTTTCGATTTCAGTACAAACGATGTGCAGGTCTTTAAGCTGCTGCTCGTCTACCGGGCTTGGGCACTCATCCATAGGAGATGCTGCCAGATTGTTCTTCGGGAAGGCTATTACTTCGTGGATTGATTCCTCGTGGCGCATGAGCATTACGAGGCGGTCAAGTCCTGGTGCGATTCCGCCGTGTGGGGGAGCGCCGAATTTGAAGGCCTGAACCAAAAAGCCGAATGCCTTCTGGGCGCGCTCCTCGCTATATCCGACGATTTTGAAAATTCGCTGCTGCAGGGCCGGGTCGTTGATACGCATAGAGCCTGAAGCAAGCTCATAGCCGTTCAAAACCAGGTCGTAAAGGTCGCCTTTTACGGCTCCGGGGTCGCTTTCCAGAGTATCCCAGTATTTTTTCTGCGGAAGAGTGAACATGTGGTGCTCTGTCTCCCATTTGTTTTCGTCCTCGTTCCATGCGAAATATGGGAAGTCGATAATCCATGCGAAGTGGAATTCGTCTTTCGGGTTGTAGAGATTCAAATCCTTGCCCAGCTGCTTTCGCACTGCTCCCAAAGCGACACAGGCTGTCTGCCATTTTTCGTCGCTTACGAACAAGAGAAGGTCGTTCTTTTCGGCACCCAGTTTTGAGCAGATTTCAGCTTCTTTTCCGGCGAAGAATTTTGAGATTCCACCTTCGAATTTGCCCTCTGCGTCAACCTTCATCCAGGCCAGACCTTTTGCGTGGTTGATTTTTGCAACTGATTCCAGAGCCTCAATCATCTTTCGGCTGTATTTGTCGGCGACATTCTTAACCACAAGGGCTTTGAGGCCGCTTCTCTTGTGACGCTCGATTTCTTTTGAAGCATTGGCGGCTCCTGCCTTGAATGCATTGAAATCGCTCAAATCAGCCATGAAAGCTGCGTCCTGCATTTTAAGGTCGAATCGCAAATCAGGCTTGTCGCTTCCGTACAAATCAAAAGCGTCGTCCCAGCTGATTCGGTCGAATTTCGCTGGTAAATCGTAGTTCAAAGTCTTTTTGAAGATGTAGCCCATGAGTCCTTCGGTTGTCTCAAGAACTTCCTCACGGTTTGTGAAGCTCATCTCCATATCAATCTGTGTGAATTCCGGCTGACGGTCGCCGCGGGCATCCTCGTCACGGTAGCAGCGGGCAATCTGGAAATACTTGTCAAAGCCAGAGACCATGAGAAGCTGTTTGTAAAGCTGTGGTGACTGAGGCAAAGAATAGAATTTTCCCGGGTGGACACGGCTGGGAACAAGGTAGTCTCGCGCGCCCTCAGGAGTTGACTTGATGAAAGTCGGTGTCTCAATCTCCAGAAAGCCCTTGCCTGTCAAATATTCCCGGGTTGCAAAAGTGACCTGTGAGCGGAGGATGATGTTTTTCTGCATTGGCTCACGGCGCAAATCAAGGTAGCGGTATTTAAGTCGCAAATCTTCGTTTGGAAGAACGATTGTGCCGTCCTTCTGGCGAACTTCTTCAATTGAGAAAGGCAATTCCTGGCTGGTTGTGAAGATTTCGATTTCCTTTGCTTCGACTTCGATTTCACCAGTTGCCATGTCAGGGTTAACATCCTTTTCGGAACGAGCCGCTACGACACCCGCAACGGCGATACAATATTCGCTTTTCAAAGATGAGGCGATTTTTTTGACTTCATCGCTGGCCCCGTCTCCAACCATAACCTGAGTGATTCCGTAGCGGTCACGGAGCTGAATAAAAACAAGGCCGCCCAAATCCCGTGAGCGTGACACCCAGCCGTTCAAAACGACATTCTTACCAACATCGCCCTTGCGCAATTCGCCGCAAGTGACTGTTCTTTTAGAAGATTCCATTAATTAACCTCATTGTGCGGCATGGAGGCCGCATTTTTGTTTCATGTATTGTAATGAGATGTAAGGATTTGAGCAATGATAAAAAGCAAGCCTTGACATGTTACCGAATTTTCGGTAACATCACGATTGAGAGTTATCAATTGTTCGGCAAAATAAACCTGGGCTGCTATGCATCATCTGAAACATTCATTATTCTTTATTATTTTATCAATTTTTGTCCTTATCCCGATTTCTGCAGAAGAAAGCAGTCAAGAAAAAAAAACACAGAGCATTCCTGTTCATGAAGATGAAAATGACGGCAAAAAACATTATGTCTCGGCCCTTACCGGAATGCTGCTTCCCGAAATCGCCATAAGCCTCTGGTGCGTTAATGTCGTTGATGCTGACTGGGCAAAAGTCCCGATGAAAACATTCCTCCACCCTCTGGACCGTCATCCGGAATTTGACACTGACTGGGTATGGACGAATTTTGTCCTCCACCCTTTTCAGGGAAGCCTTTATTACATGGCGGCAAGAAACTCAAACCTCAACCGCATAGAATCCCTGGGCGTGACTGCCATGGGTGATTTTATCTGGGAATGGTTTTTTGAAACGACAGAACCTTCAATCAATGATTTGTTCTATTCCTTTATCGGCGGATTTGCTGTCGGCGAAATGGTTTCAAGGCTTTCACTGGAGGCGGAATACAAGGCAAGTCCGCTGGGCTACATTTTGAATCCGCCGCGAGCCTGGACCCAGCTAATCTCAGGCTCAAAGCCGAAGGGAACGGTAGGAAACATCCACGACTTCACGGTTAAATTCAATGTGGGAACAATGCACAGCTACACAAAGTCGGCCTCTTCATCCGTACTGCCTGCAAGCGAGACTTTCCCCGTCTATTTTTCTCCTGACATTACTGTTGTTTACAAGGACCCTTACGGTCACGACTCAAACGATCCCTACAGTCAGTTTGAATTCCGTTTCGGAGGCGGAATCGGAAAAAGTGCGGGTCGCTGGCGGGGAATGTCATCCATCGAAAAGTACATCATGTACGATGTCTTTATTTACAGCAACGGAATGATTTTTTCCCGTGCTCCTGATTTAGGGGAAAACAAAGATACTTCCATCGGAATGGTCTTAGACTATGATTTTAAATGGCAGTCTCTGATTGATATGGCGGCAATTGCCCCGGGTTTTGCAATAAAACAGAGAATCAACTACGAGCACAGTAAAATTGAATGGCAGCATCATCTCTGCTGGAACATTATCGGAATCACAGACTACTATTATTTTCACCGCCCTGTAAACCTCAACATATCCTTTGGTAACGACTACAGCTAACCTCACAGGCTTAAAAGCGGCATTTTTCTGGAAATGGATAAGCGACCGCGGGCTTATGGTAGAATACAATCTTCACGCCTACGCAGGATATGACATCCCCTTTGCAAAGCAGGACAATCAGTCTCTGGGATGGGAATTTTTCAGTTTTTCAGAACTGAACATTGAAAAAACACTGAACGAAACCGTCTCCCTGGGCCTTGGAAACCAGCTCTACCTGAAGCAAGCGATTTTTGAAGAAGCCGAAAATGTCTTCCAAATCGCTCACTCAGGAAGCCTTTACGCAAAGCTCAGGATAAAATAACCGAAAGAAAAATACGAGGCTATTCTATTGTGCAGCCGGCTCCGGCATCTTTTTTCAAAAAGTTTTCCCTTTCCCCTTCACCGAGGCACGACTACAACCCCACCTCGTGAGTTTCGAACGGCACCCGCCTCCCTATTTTTTCCTTCCAAAAAAGGGATTATTTGACTACAGCCCAGACACCGGCACCGGCGTTATCTGTAACATCTGTCTTTGCATTACTTGCTGTATCAGCTTCATACGAATACCACTCAGATGGAGTCCATGCCGCGCTTCCTGCATTGCTGTAACCATAGTTGCCGGTAAAATAGTAATCACCCTGACTGTTTGAAGTTGGTGTTACGCCACTTCCAAAATAATTGTTCTCTGCATAAACTCTGTTCTTCTCTCGCAATCCGATACAATATGAGTTTCCGCGTCCTCCAGAAGTTTCATAAAAATTATTGTATATGTGGATTGTTGCAAAGCGAACCATAGGCAAACGCTGCTTGCAGTTGTAGTAATAGTTATGGTGGAGAGTAATCGTCTGATGGTTCAAGTCATCGGTGTATGAAGACGAATGTCCAATCAAGCTTGTCTTGTCGTG
>DGTW01000322.1 GCA_002393835.1 Treponema sp. UBA4326 | reverse complement strand
TCCATTCCTTTTTGCATATTCACCTTCTGAAATCCTACAATGTTGAAATCAGCATGGATGGAATCGGAAGGTGCAAGGACAACATCGAAGGAAGTTTTCCTTCTGCAATCATCAAAAAGATGGCTGCTTAATTCGTTATTTTGGAAAAAAATGTCTGGACAAAGGGCTTAGCATACACGCCCAGAAAGTTGAGCTTACTCTTCACATTAGGTATACTTAAGCTATGTCTAAAAAAACGGAACAAATTTACAAGGCTATTTCTTCGCTTGAGGACTTGCGGAATCAGATTTCTATAATAATCCAGCTTGACGCTTCAAAAAAGGGGGGCGAATATACTGAAGAGGATAGGGCAGGGCAAAGGCACCATCTTGAGAACATTGACTTTGAGATGGGGCAGGCAATCAAGTCCCTTCGCTTTTGGATTGGCTCCCTTTATTCCTACAACGGTAAATCAACTAGCAATGCCAAAGTTGCGGCCAGCAAGAAAAACGGAAAAAAGGGTGGCCGGCCTCCAAAGGAAATAAGCGACATGAGAAAGAGGTCAGTGGAGCTGGAGAGGCTCATTGAGGATTTGCGGCAGGAAAAAATTCTGACCACTGAATTTGAGCGGGAAGAGCAAATTGAAAGAGAAATCTCTGCTTATGAAAAAGAGCGTTCTGTAATTGGAGAGAAATTAGAAGAGTGGAGCAAAGGTCGGAAAGCCTTGTGAGAAGAAATTGCCTCGCCCGACCTGGAAGGCCTTTAGTTGCGTAGCCGTAGCGGAGCAATGAGCGTTAGCGAAGCCTGAAAGGGCGGTAGCCAGAAAAAGTGCGCCTTTAAAATAAAAAACATCAGCACTCTTTGCGGAATAGTAGACTCGAACTACTGACCCCCACGATGTCAACGTGATGCTCTAACCAACTGAGCTAACCCCGCAGACAGTGCTGATGTTGATGAAAATATTCTATCAGATTTTTGCTTATCGTGTCTATAGGGTAAACGAAAAAATTAGCTTTTTTTTTAGGCTTGATGTATAATTTTTGGGATGGAAAAATTTATGAGGCGGGCCATTGAGCTTGCGAGGCGCGGTGAGGGAAAAACGAACCCAAATCCGCTTGTAGGTGCGGTAATCGTAAAAAATGGGGAGATTATCGCTGAAGGCTGGCATCATGCATACGGAGACCTTCATGCTGAGCGTGATGCTCTAAAAAACTGCCGGGAGCGGGGGCAAAATCCTCAGGGTGCGGACATTTATGTTACCCTGGAGCCTTGCTGTCATTTTGGCAAGCAGCCTCCCTGTACTCAGGCTCTTGTCGAGGCGGGAATTGCCCGGGTTGTGGTGGGCAGCCGGGATCCAAATTCTCTGGTTCATGGCAAAGGAAACGCTTTTCTCCGTCAGCATGGAATTGAAGTCACCGAGGATTTTTTAAAGGACGAATGTGACAAACTGAATCCAATTTTTTTCTATTACATAAGCACGAAGAGGCCTTTTGTGGCCTTAAAGTATGCCATGACTTTGGACGGAAAAATCGCCACGAAAACTGGAGCTTCGAGATGGATTACAAACGAAGAGTCACGCAACTTTGTGCATGTGCTTAGGAACAGATATTCGGCTATTCTTGTCGGAATAGGAACCGTACTTGCCGATGACCCGATGCTGGACTGCAGGCTGGAAAATGAAAAAGGGGAGAGGTACGGCCGAAATCCAATTAGAATTATATGCGATTCTGATTTGAAAATTCCTCATCTTTGCAAAATCGTAAAGACTGCGGGTGAAATCAAGACTATTGTTGCCTGCCTTAACAGGAAAAGGACTTTACTGGAGGCGGAGATTTTCGCTGAGAAAAAGGCTGCCCTGGAAAATGCAGGATGCGAGATTGTTTGCATGGACTCTGATTCTTCGGATGAATACCTGAAAAGCCATGTTAATCTTTCTGAACTGACAAAAATTCTCGGTGAAAAAGGAATCGACAGCATTCTGATTGAGGGCGGGTCTGAGATTCACTACAGCGCATTAAAATACGGAATCGTGAATAAAATTTATGCTTTCGTGGCTCCAAAACTATTTGGCGGGAATGCGAAATCTCCTGTCGGCGGTGAAGGGGTCAACCTTCCCGGAGAGGCCTTTCAATTCAACCTTGAAACTGTTAAGTTTTTCGGAAATAATGTTTTGCTGGAATACAAAAAGTAGAAGTAAAGACGAAGATTAGGAGTCATGTTTTATGTTCACTGGTATTATCGAAGAAATTGGTCGGGTAAAAAGAATTTCCATTGCCGGAAAGTCAGGCTCTCTTGAAATTGGGGCAAAAAAAATTCTTGGGGGAACGAAAGTCGGAGACTCGATTGCTGTGAACGGGGTTTGTCTTACGGTCACTTCTCTTACTGAGTCGAGTTTTACGGCTGATGTCATGGCAGAGACCTTGCGGAGAAGCAGCCTTTCATCCCTTTCTGTGGGTGGCGGCGTAAATTTGGAGCGGGCTATGGCTTGTGACGGTCGCTTTGGCGGCCACATAGTGAGCGGTCACATTGACGGCACTGGAAAAATTTCCAGAATGCAGAAGGAAGAAAATGCGGTCTGGGTTCATATTGCCGCTTCTCCTGAAATATTAAATTTAATAGTAGAAAAAGGCTCAATCGCAATTGATGGAATCAGCCTGACTGTGGCGGCCGTGACTGAAAAGGAATTTTCCGTCAGCGTGATTCCCCATACTGGCGAGGAAACCACGCTTCTTTCAAAAAAGGCCGGGGATTTGGTGAACCTGGAGAATGACATCATCGGGAAATATGTTCAGAAATTGCTGGGAAATTCCGCAAAGGCTTCCTCTCAGGCCGAAAAGGATGATAAATTCCTGAAATGGCTGGGCGGGGACTAGCCTTTTGCCGTTTTTTTTGTTATCTTAGTCTAACTTTGGAGAAAATGGAGATTTTATGTCTTTTTCCTATAATACTATTGAAGAAGCCGTGGCAGATTTGCGTGCGGGTAAAATAATCCTTGTTTCAGATGATGAAGACCGCGAGAATGAAGGCGACATGATTTGTGCTGCGGAGTTTGCCACTGGGGAAAATGTGAATATGATGGCAAGTTATGCCAAGGGGCTTATTTGTATGCCCATGAGCCAGAGCCTTGCCCTTAAGCTCGGCCTTTATCCCATGGTTGCCGAAAACACAGACAATCACGAAACGGCTTTTACTGTTTCCATTGACCATGTTTCGACTACGACAGGAATTTCGGCTTTTGAGCGTTCAGTTACGGCTCAAAAATGCGTCGATGACTCTTCCGTGGCTACGGATTTCCGCCGGCCCGGTCACATGTTCCCCCTTATCGCAAAAAAAGGCGGCGTGCTGGTCAGAAATGGTCACACTGAGGCAACGGTGGATTTGTGCCGGCTTGCGGGCCTAAAGGAATGCGGCCTTTGCTGCGAGATTATGGACGATGACGGAAGAATGATGCGGGGCGAAAAGCTTCAGGATATGGCAAAAAAATTCGGCTTCAAGTTCATAACAATTAAGGCGCTGCAGGATTATCTTCGGGTAAACGAAAAGCATGTCGTTAGGGAAGCAAAGGCAAAAATGCCTACTGAATACGGTGATTTTGACATTTACGGCTATGTCAACGACATAACTGGCGAGCATCATGTGGCTCTGGTCAAGGGAGATTTGACTGATGGCGAAAATGTCTTGTGCCGGGTTCATTCTGAATGTCTGACTGGCGATGTCTTTGGTTCCCGCCGCTGTGACTGTGGCCCCCAGCTCCAGGCCGCCATGAAAAGGGTAAACGATGAGGGCAGGGGAGTAATCCTCTACATGAGGCAGGAAGGCCGGGGAA
>DGTW01000347.1:13729-16846 GCA_002393835.1 Treponema sp. UBA4326 | reverse complement strand
TCATGAACGAAGTTTACGAATTCATTAAATCTTGCGGAACTTATTTTCTTGCGACTGTAGAGGACGATCAGCCACGTGTTCGGCCTTTTGGAACGGTTAATATTTTTGACGGAAAACTTTACATTCAGACCGGTAAATCTAAGAATGTCTCAAAGCAGATTCAGAAAAATCCTAAAGTTGAGCTTTGCTGCTTTGACGGAAAAACAGGCTCCTGGCTTCGCTTGGCGGGCCAGCTTGTTCGTGATGAGAGGCGTGAGGCAAAGGCTGACATGCTGGAGCACTACCCGGATTTGAAAAAAATGTATTCTGCTGACGACGACAACACAGAAGTTCTTTACTTTAAAAATGCGACAGCAACTTTTGCAAGTTTTACGGCTGCTCCAAAAGTAGTTAAATTCTAACTTTTGTGGTACATTTTTTGCATGAATTTGAATCCTGAGGCTCGTACACACTATCTTGTTTCGTTTATCGGGGGATTTCTTGGCATTTTTCCCATTGTGAACGCATCTCATTTTCTTGGTTCAGCCCAGACTTCCAATTTAATCGATATTCTGCTTGGCTTTATCTATGGTAACGGGCGGTCAGTTCTGTTCCATGCTGGCGGAGCTTTTTTGTATGCTTTTGCTGTTTTTCTCGTGACTTTTCTTCCCAAGCATACAAAGCTGAATGTCAAAATACTCGCAATGATTGTTGATGTTGCGGCAGGATTTGCCATGTGGCTTTTCCCGGTCGAAAAAAATCTTCCGGTCACGCTTTATCTCTACCCGACATTTTTTGCGCTGGCCTTTCAGTGGTGCTCGTTTAAAGGAGCTTATGGTTTTTCAAGTTCCACGATTTTTTCTTCAAACAATTTTCGCCAGTTTATTGCCTCCCTCACAGAAATTTATTGCAACGGTGACAAGTCTTTTTCGCTCAAAGCAAGATTTTTTGGTCTCACGCTTCTTTGCTTTCATTTGGGTCTGACTGTTGGTTGGATTTTCTGGCATTTTTTTGGAAATGCTGGATTTTTGTTCGTTATTGTTCCGGCTGCTACAGTGGTGTGTGGTATAATTAAAAAATAGGGCGTTTCCTGCCCCAGTTGCCACAGGCACCCGGGGCAGGCCGGCTGTTCCGTGGCTCGGTAACCCTCGGTCGTCCGCTTTGCTCCCGACTGGCTTCGCCACCACTCCATAGCCTAACGCAAGGATTTTATGATAAAAATGGTATTAGAAACAGAAAGGCTTTTCCTTCGCCAGATGACGCTGGAAGATACGGACACCCTTGCCCTTGTTTTGAGCGACCCTGAATCGATGAGATTTTATCCGCATCCTTTTTCGCGTGAGGAAGTTGAAAACTGGATTAAGTGGAATCTTGATAATTATCAAAAATACGGCTTTGGGCTTTGGGCGGTTTGCCTTAAAGAAAGCGGCGAAATGATTGGCGACTGCGGAATTACCATGCAACAGGTTGAAAATGATTTATTCCCGGAAATCGGTTATCACTTAAGAAAAGAATTCCTGGGAAAAGGATATGCGACTGAGGCGGCAAAGACCTGTGCGGAATTTGCAAAAATTCATGGAATGAAAAAAATTATTTCATATATGAAGTCTGACAATCTTCAAAGCCGACATGTGGCTGAGCGTAACGGAATGAAATTTGTAAAAGCCTTTACAAAGAAGGTAATGGGAAAAGATGTCGAAGACGAAGTTCTTTATATGAAGGATTTGTAGAAGGCTTGTCCTGAAGTTTGACATCATCCCCTACCCCACTATAAAATATTCACATGAAAATCGCAGCTACTTATGAAAAAGACACTGGAAATGTCTTCCAGCATTTTGGAAAAACTCAGTATTTTAAGATTTATGAAATTGAAGACGGAAAAATCCTTTCTTCGGAAGTAATTGATAACGGCGGAAACGGACATCACGCGCTCCCACCATATTTAAAGAGTCTTGGAGTAGAGATTTTGATTCTCGGAAACCGCGGACAGGGTGCAATCGATGCAATTGCGGCTTCCGGTCTCAAAGAAATTCCAGGAATTACAGGATCCGCCGACGAGGCCGCTGCTCTTTTTGCCAAAGGAGAGCTAAAAGGCAATTTTGATGCGAAGTGTGACCATCACCACGGCGAGCATCACGAGCATTAATCAAAATCCTTGCCATCTACCGCAAAATTCACTATATTTAACTCGTAAAGCATAACGCACAGAAGTCTATTTCCAACGCTAACAATTTCTTTTTTAGTATGTGCGTTTAATTATAGTTTTTGGCTATTTCCAGAAACTTTTACTTCTTATTTTTTATTTTCTTTACCGCAATACGGGCTTGATGTTGGACTGGCGCCGAAAATCGAAACAAAACGAGGAAAGGTATGGAAAATTCTCACGCTCAGAACAAACTCAAACTGTTTGAAAACAAAAAAATTCGTTATGTATGGAATGCCGAAGAAGAAGAATGGTATTTCTCGGTTATTGATGTTGTGGAAGTACTTTCGGAAAGTCAGAATCCACGGCGGTATTGGAGCGACTTGAAAATCAAGTTAGTCAAAGAAGGAAGTGAGTTGTACGATAAAATCGTACAGTTGAAACTTCAAGCAGCCGATGGAAAAATGCGTGAAACCGATGTTCTTTCCACAAAAAATGTGCTGCGCTTAATTCAGTCAATTCCTTCTCCAAAGGCTGAGCCGTTCAAGATGTGGCTTGCTCAGGTTGGAAATGATCGGCTTGAACGCAAACGATAAACTTTCTCTGGAAATTCGAAATAAAAAATACATGGAGGAATAGTCAAAATGATAAAAATCTACTGCTATGACCGATGCACGACCTGCAAAAAAGCCCTGGACTGGTGCGATTCAAACGGCGTGAAATACGAAAAAATTGATATTAAAGGCGACCACCCTGACGAAGCGACTTTGCGGGAATTGCACAAAAAAAGCGGGCTTCCGCTCAAAAAATTCTTCAACACAAGCGGGATGCTCTACCGTGAGCAGAACCTGTCGCAGAAATTGCCGGACATGAGCGAAGACGAGCAGTTCAAACTTCTTGCGAGTGACGGAATGCTTGTAAAAAGGCCGTTGCTCGTAACGGAGAATGCAGTCTGTGTGGGCTTTAAAGAAGCAGAATGGGAGCAAATTTTGCTA
>DGTW01000347.1:0-13617 GCA_002393835.1 Treponema sp. UBA4326 | reverse complement strand
CAGCGAACGACGCAATGCAGCGATAGCGGAACTACGGATAGCCCGACCCACGCATGCGTGGGATGCACCCAAATAAATAAGGGGAAAAAAATGATTCAGATTTTTGGAACAAACAAATCTTTTGATACGAAGAGCGCGCAGAGATTTTTTAAGGAACGGCGGATTGCCTTTCAGTTCGTTGACCTCAAAGAAAAGGAAATGAGCGAAGGTGAATTTGACTCGGTTGTGACGGCTCTTGCCCGGACTGAAGGCGGTCGTGCTTCTGCAATTGAGGCCATGATTGACCAGAAATCAAAGGACTATGCCTCGATTGCCTACCTTGACGACAGCGAAAAAGAAGAAAAACTCTTTGAGAATCAGGCAAAACTTTTGAAGCAGCCGATTTGCCGGAATGGAAAGACCGATGCCACGGTTGGGTTGGCAGAAAAAGTCTGGGAAGGATGGAAGTAAATTCCGAAGCGCTTCTAACTTGCATAATTTTTAATAATTTTATATTCCTCAAGCAATTTTTCCACCGTGAAGTGTGCGTTTGCCGGGCTTGTGCTTGGAAGACAGGTGCAAGTAAGTCCGAATTGCTTTTCGTAAATATTGGCACAGTGCTTTTTCCAGAGACTTTCGGCCGTTTTCCCGGTAAAAAAGACATGGCGGATTTTTGAATTTGCGAAAATTTCCGTAAAATCATTCGGAATTTCCTGTTTTATTGAAGAATCAGCGGCTCCCTCAATCTGGCAGCGGGCTAGAACATCCCAAAGGGCGAGATTGTGCCGTAAAATAAAATCTTTTCGTTCAGCGATGGCGGATGTTGTGTCGGGTGAGTTATTCGTAGAGGAAAGCCTTTCCCCAAAAACAGCCGGAAGAACTCGCCAGAATCGGTTTTGAGGGTGCATATAATAAAAGCCAATTTCTCTGCTTGCAGGGGAAGGCATTGTGCCCAAAAGAAGCACAGTGCTTTCTGGTGACCAGACTGGGGCGAGCGGATGTGTGACGAAGGTGGAAGATGAGTTCATTGGGGAGATTATAGCATGAAAATAAGGACGCAAGAAGAAAATTATGCGAAATAGTTTTTCGCTTGATGTGTGGGAAAAGTTCAGAAAATAAAACTCTATTATTATGTCAATAAGTTACTAACTTAATGCGAAATTCCCTAAATCGTGGTATGATATAATCAGATTTGAGAAAGGGGGTGCGATATGGTAGCTGTAAACGGATATATCGATGGTAACACGCTTGTTGCAATTGATGACAGTTTGCGTAATTTCAATGGAAGTGAAATTTTAATCCGACTTGTGGATAAACCCAAGAATAAAACTTCAGCAGGAAGTGAGCGACAGAAAGCCCTGCAAGCAATACAAGGCGTTTTAAAAACATGCCGTCCGACGAGTATTGCAGAAATCCGGGAAGAGCGTTTAAAGGAGCGGTACGGATTATGATTGTGTTTTTAGATACAAATCTCGTTCTTGATGTTATGCTTGCGAATTCTGATTTTTATGATGAATCGAATGCAGTCCTTTCTTATTGTGACAAGGGATATGATTTTTACATTTCAGCGGCTTCTTGCACAGATATTTTTTATATTGCAAAACGCACTTTACATGATATGGAAGCAACGAAAGCGGTAATGAGGAATCTTCTGACGACTGTTTCAGTTGCTGGGGTTGATGAAGTTTGTATTCGCAATGCGCTAGAATCTGATTGGAGCGATTTTGAAGATTCTGTTCAGCATGAAGTTGCACAACAAATAAAAGCGGACATTATTATTACGAGAAATCAACAGGATTACAAACATTCTGTGGTACGGATTATGTCTCCTGCCGAGTTCTTAGCCTTCGTAGAGCAAAATAAAATAATAAATTGAAAAATGCGAATAAAACAATCTGCGTTTTGATAGACATTGATATCTTGTGCTATAATAAACCGTGCCCCTAAAAGAGTATCTTGCATCCCTTTCAAAAGAAGATTTGATTTCACTTCTCATGCAACTTGCTGATAACCAAAGAGAGGTGAAAGATTTCCTACTTCAAAAAATGTCAAAAATCCAACAACAAAAAGAAGTTCGTGAATCTGTCTTGCAAGAGCAATCTGTAGTGTTGGACAATCAAAGACTCGTTTCCCGAAAAAGTACACCCCAAGAAAAAATTAACCTGTATAAATCACTTTTTGTCGGTCGGCAAGATGTTTTTGCGCTTCGCTGGTATAATACAAAATCAGGGAGAAGTGGATATTCACCAGTCTGTGCAAATAAATGGGTTGTAGAAAAATGCGACTTAAAGAAATATTCCTGTGCGACTTGCCCTTATAAATCGCCAGTGAAATTGGATGATAGTTACCTTGTCAATTAGAATTGCTTTGATTATATTATGAATAGCGATTAGCGATTCTTTGTGCTGAAAGTTTCGTTTTTCGTAAATGAAATCTATAAGGATTTTATACTTTATAATTTCGCTGATATGGAGATGATTATGAGCGATGAAAAAATCAAGGCAAACTTGTATATTGACGGTAATTTTACTGTTCATATACATAAATATTTGGCTAAGAAATTCGGAAAAACTATCGATTGGGATAGGCTTATCGAATTTATAAAAGACAGAATTTCAAAGGAAGAACAAAAAATTTGTATTTTAAAATCTCAGTTTTTTGTTGGAACGGGCATAAAAACGACAGATCCAGAAAGAGATTATCTTTTTAATTCCATGGAACATGCAGGTATCACAAAACATGCAACACCTCTTAGACAAAAAGTCTCAGGCGGATTAAAAGAAGATGCTGTTGATACGAATCTAGTCTTCTTTGCAACACGAGATTACTATAACGATGATAAATATGATTATCTTGTTTTGCTTGCTGGTGATTCTGATTTTGTTCCATTGCTAAAAGGACTTTCTTCAGAGGCGGTAAAGACTTTCGTCGTTTATATAGATTTTGAAGATAATGAATTAGGAATTACACAAACGGCACAGACATTGCTTGATATTTCTAATATCAGAGAAAATATTGAAAGTCTTCGGCTTGAACGTGTTGATGAAAAAATCAAAAGTATTTTTATTGATTATACTGGAAGCTTTGAAAAATCTGATTTAGACACTTCTAGTAAAAATGAAACTGCAATTTTTTCAAAAAAAAGTATTGTTAAAAATAAAAATTCTGACCAAAATGCATCAGCACCAAAAGATCCGTTTACAAAAGAGCAATTATTGGAAGCTATAAAAGAAAAGCAAAATAATTCTTGTAACGGAAAAAACGAATTTGTCCTTTTATCACAAGTTGGTCTTTTACTAAAAACCAAAACAGGGATAAAACTTCATGGTAAGGTTGCGACAACTATTGAAAAAGCATTTCCTAATGAGTTTGATATAGATAAGACCCAAATTGGAGCAGAAAAAATCCGCCTATCCCAATAGTTTTTTAGCGTTAGGGATTGTAGGGGCGGCGTTAGCCGTTGCGTAGCAATGAAGCGATAGCGGAACCCCGAAAAGCCCGACCGCCGCATGCGGCGGGAACGCCCAAAAAAAATCTGACGAAGTGAAACCTCGTACCCAAAAATACGGAATGTTGATTGTGGACGAGTGCCATCATGTTTCTGCATTCACGACGGAAAATCTTGTTGCGAGTTTTAGGGTGAAGTATGTTTACGGACTGACGGCGACACCAATTCGCCGAGACGGACATCAGAAAATCATTTTCTATCAGTGCGGGCAGATTTTGTATTCAACGACCGCAAAGCAGATGAATCAAAGTCAGAATTTTGCTCATTATCTAGTTCCGAGGTTTTCGAGTTTTCATTATGTGCAGATAAATAGTGACAGTGAAAATCCTAAGATAAACGAATATTATGAAAATCTTGTTTCAAATGAAGCAAGAAACAATCTGATTATTGAGGATGTGAAAAATGCTGTTTCGGAAGGAAGAACACCTCTGATTTTTTCGGACAGAATAGAACATTTGAAAACGCTTCAGAAACAGTTGGTTGATTGTGCGAAAAATGTGATTCTGATAACAGGCCGAGGAACACAAAAGCAAAAGAAAGAATTGCTTGAAAAATTGAATTCTATATCGACCGATGAAACGCTGATAATTCTTGCGACTGGAAAATATGCGGGGGAAGGTTTTGATTACCCTCGAATTGACACTCTCATGCTTGCTATGCCATTCTCTTGGAAAGGAACACTTGCTCAATATTGTGGTCGGCTTCACAGAAATTTTGACGGAAAAGAAGATGTTAGGATTTACGACTATGTTGATTTTAGGATACCTGTTTTTGACCGAATGTATCAGAACCGCTTAAAAGGCTACAAGCAACTTGGATATACGATAAAATCTGAATCATGTAGCGAAGATATAAAAGAGAATGATGTTGCTTCAAAATTGTTTTCTGTAGAAGATTATCGTCCTATTTTTGAAAAAGACATTGTGGGGACGAAAAACAGAATCATCATAACTGCACTATATCTATCAAAATCTGAAACTCAAACTTTTAAACTACTTGCATCAAAGCTTCTTACCAGTGGAGTTGGAATTCAGATTTTTGTACGAAAGCCGACAGATGAAGCGAAATACAAAAAACTACAAACATGCTTAAATCTTCTCGAAAACGCAGGCATTACAGTTGTACAGAAAGAAAACATTTCCCAAAAAATCGCAATCATTGATGAAAAAGTTTTGTGGTATGGAAATATCAACTTTTTGGGCTTCACCGAGTCTGAAGAATGTGCCATGAGAATTGTGAACCCAACGATTGCCTCGGAAATTGAGGGGGAGATTTGAAATCTGGCTGTTAAAATTAAGCGGCCATAGAGTAATCAACTACGGAAAGTTGCTCCATTCGTTGTTTTGCCGCAGCAATGATTTGCTCCAATTGTTTAACTACATCACCAGTAAAATGAATTTCATCACACATCTCACATTTATAACAAGGAATATTTCTGATTACAAGAACACCCGTTCCCAATTCAACAGCTTCTGTAGTTGTGCTTTTATAAGTCTCGTTTCCACAGCGAATGCATTTTATTTGTTGCCTCCTTTGCGAGTTTTTAAATCAGATTCCCATTTGTCTGTACTAGGTACATATGCCGTTATCAGATAAATCTTTTCATCATGCATGCTTACGACTATATGAATATAAACATTTTTTATAGAAAGTCCTAGAATCAGACAACTTGGAAAAGGAAAATCTTTTGGATATTGTTCGATAATTTCACCGTTGTCAATTGCGTTCATAACATCATCAATCGAAATGTTCCGTTCATTTAGCCGAAGTTGTCCATATCTCAATAAAAATACAGGGCGTTCCACAACAGTCGCTTAGGAACGGCTATGCGTCTTTCGTGTCCTAAAAACAGAAAAAAGCCGTGCAACCCATACAGTTAGTGTAAACACCTCCCTCGCCATCGGAATCAGCGTTGGTATAAGTTTTTCCAGAAAGTACAGTCGTACTTTGACTTCCATCTCCGCTATTGTTGTCATCATCATTTGAACATCCAACAAGCGCAAATGTAGCGAGTAAAGCGAATAAACAAATCCAGCATTTAAAAATTGAATTTTTTTTCATAAAAGGCTCCTTTACTTTTTTATGTAAGTAAAAACATTTAAAATAAATGTTTTGATGTGAATATAGAAAAAAAATATCTATTTTCAATTATAAAATACTGCTTTTATAGATGTATGTCAATAATATTAGTTTTGTATATCCTTATTTTAGATGTATGAGACATTTAAAACATTGTCATAATATGAGTTATGGAAAGTTTAAGGCAAGTTTTCATCAATAATTTAAAATACTTGAGAAAAAAGAAAGGCTTGCGACAAATCGACTTAGCTCTTGAAATCGGAAAAAGTTCCAACTACATAAATAGCATTGAGAACGGAAAATATTTCCCATCTCCAGAAACTATAGAACAAATCGCAAATTTGCTTGAAGTTGAGCCCATGCAGATTTTTGATAAAAATGGTTGCAAAGAAAATGTCATAAACTCAAAAGGAGAGCAATTTTCGGAAGAATTGACAGAAAAACTATACTCAAAATTGAAAACGGATTTGCACGATTTCTTACGGAAAGATATTTTTGAAGCGTTGAAATGATACTTAATGTCTAAAATAATTTCCGTATACTTCGGAGAGATGAGCATCCTCAAGTGCAAGGGATAGTAGCCGCGCAAAGCGTTCCGAAGCGTAGCGGAGGAATGGAGCGTTAGCGGAACGGCGGATAGCCCGACCGCCTTCAGGCGGTTGCACCCAACCCTATCTCCTTATCCTGTCCAGCGTATCTAAAAATCTTTGCCCGTGCTATAATTTTTCCAGAAATTACCTTAAGGAGATCCCGAAAATGTCCCAAAACCAAAAACGATTCCCTTACACTCTCGACAGCGGAAAAATCCGAAAACTCTCAGATGAAGAATTGCGTGTGATTCTCCGTGCTGCGGACGAAATTATTGCGACTGGCGGAAGGTCGATGCTTACTAAGATTCTGAAAGGCTCTAAGGACAAGAAAATCCTGGAATATCAGCTGGATAAAAGCCCTGCGTATGGTGCGTTTTCCGAACTTTCGGCAGAGGAAGTCTCGAATCGTGTGGACTGGGCGATTGAGCACAACTATCTTGCTGTTGAATATTCGAAGAAACTTCCGCTTATTGTGTTTACCCCCGCTGGTTGGGTAATCGAGATAGAGACTTACACGAACGAGCTTTTTACCAACTTTCGTGAGATTACGAGTGAGATTTCAGATTTGGAGAGGCAAAAGGCTTTCATTGAGATTCTGAAAACCCGGAACCGTCAGGTCATTCTGCTTCTTCTGGATAAAATTGCGGAGAACGGTGACGAAAGTTTTATTCCGCTTCTTGAAGAATGGAAGACCGTTGAAGTAAAGAAATTTTCGGGCAAAATCGACGGGGTGATAAATCGGATTCGGGGTAAGAACAAGCAAGAACAAGAATAAATATTTGGGCGTTACCCTACAGTCGCTTCGCTCTTTTCGGGTCGGCTGTTCCGCACTTCTGCTGTCGCTTCATTCCTACGCTCTCTTTGTTCGCTTCGGAACTACGGTGCTCCATAGCCTAACGCTGAGTTTTCTTCACACCTCTTGGAATATCAGTCACTGGCGTAATTTTTTAACAACAACTTTAATAACAATGTAAACATTTTGCGACAGGTCGGAATCTCCTTAATGTGTACAATCTTATTGTACTCCAAGTGAAAATCCGTAATATTTCTCAATAGCAATTTTCATAGCAGGACTTATCGTTTGTGTAATGAATTCCAAAGTTTCTTGCAGAATTCCAAACGGCATTCCCGGCTCGCAGACAGCCATGCCATCTGTTTTCTCCATTTTGATTACAAGCAACTCATCAATTGAAACTTCATAAAGTTTTGCAAGAAAAACAAGGTTATCCAGACGGGGCAAATATTTGTTTTCTGAATTTTCCCAGCTGTAAATTGATTGCGGATTCTCCATCCCCAAAAGTTTTTGAACCTGCGCAACGGTAAAATTGTGACTTTCACGCAAATTTTTGAGATTTTTTGAGGTCGCAGGGACATCTATTACGGGAATTGAGAAATTTGGACTGATTTTGTAAGTTGCCATCATTATTGAAGATAATAATCATTTTCAGAAAGGGCAAGTGTTTTGTAGAAGCCCCCGCAGTGAAGCACAATTTTTTAGTTTTGTCATTAAGTTAGTAACTTAATGTTTTTCGTTTTCAGGCGATGTAAAATCAGACTATGAAAAACGAGGATATTACCCCGATTTTGGTTGAAAGCAAGATTTTTCTCATTCGTGGCAAGCAGGTGATGGTGGACAGAGACCTTGCGGAACTTTATGGCGTGGAGACGAGAGTAATTAACCAAGCTGTAAAAAGAAATTTGGAAAGATTTCCGGAAGAATTTCGATTTCAATTGACTTCAGAAGAATATGATTTTTTGAGGTCACAATTTGTGACCTCAAAAGTGGAAAAAGATTGTTTAAGGTCACAATCTGTGACCTTAAACAACGGAAAAGATTCTCTAAGGTCGCAAATTTCGACCTTAAACGATGAAAACGATAGTCTGCGTGGTAAACATTCAAAATATCTTCCCTATGTTTTACTGAGCAAGGTGTAGCCATGCTTTCTGCTGTTTTGCGAAGTGAAACTGCTGTTCAAGTGAGCATTCGCATCATGAACGCTTTTGTTCAGTTGAGACATTATGTCAGTTCGCAGATTGTCAAAACGGACGATAAAGCTGAACTTGCGGAAATTCGTCGCTTGCTTCTGCTTCACATCGACCATTGTGACAAAAAGTTCTCCGAGCAGGATAGAAAAATTAGTCAGATTATTCAAGTGCTGAACAATCTGATTGAGGAACCAAAATCAGAGCGAAAAATCGGATTTGCGAGTGATTGATGCAATTGGTCGCAAATTGTGACCAGTTCAAAATATGACTCATCGCAAATTGCGATATGTTAAAAGGAGTTGCACATGGAAATTACAAAAGATGGAAAAATTAACTTCGACAAAGTAATCATCACACCACTGGAACGATGGATTGATACAGAACTTGAATTGGATGCAATCGTTATAGACTATTTGAATCAACTTGCCGAGAAGTCCAATCAGAGCGTGGATAATGTGGTGAATCATATACTTGCTGACATGATGGCTGAGCATCTGGAACTTTCGGAACTGAACGCAGAAACTTTGCGAAGAATTGCGAAAAAATGCCCTCAAATTTTGCTCGTGGAAAATGGAAAACCTGTTGCAAGGGTGAAAATGATTAACGATAAGGAAGATAATCTTTTTCTTATGACAAAGCAGGACCTACCTAAAGAAGATGTTGTAGAAAAAAAAGCACAACCAGTCACAAATTGTGATCGATTGCCAAGTGTAGCGGCAACGGCTTCAAAAAGAAAACGAAGAGCGGGAGAAATTTTACAATGATTTTCTTGTGTCAGTTCGCTGGAAATTCTACAGTGACGATATGGACGAAAAAACACTTTCTCTGATTCAGCAGAAAATAGGTTATCAGTTTACTAATCCTGTACTTCTTAAGCAGGCTTTTGTTTCCCCTTCTCTCTCAGCTGTCACGCAGAACCGGGTACAGAATTATCAGATTCTAGAATTCATCGGTGATGCGGTACTGGGGCTTGCAGTGGTTAAGAATTTGGCTTCTGAATTTTGTCATGTTGATGCCAGCGGGCAGTTTGTTTCTTCGGCACCGGAAGGACAGCTTTCGGAAGAGAAATCTCGTTTGGTTAAAAATGAGAAACTCGCACATTGCTCAAATGTCCTTGAATTCGATTCTTATCTAGAGCGTGCTCACGGTTATTATTTACATGACAGAAAAAACAAGAAAGGCGATTTGATTGAGTCGATTTTGGGAGCAGTCGCAATAGATTCAAACTGGAACATGGATGTTTTGTCTCGTGTTGCTTCGGAATTGTTAAGATATGACAAAACGGTGAAAACTGCTAGCGAAGAATTGAAGAATTATTGTGAGAAAAATGGACTGGATTTACCGACATACTCGTTTTGGAACTGCGGAAGTCGTTATGATTGTGCTGTTTCACTTCAATCTGTTAATGGGTTATTTGTTGGAAACGGCAAGACGGTGGAAGAAGCTCAAAATGCGGCGGTAGAATCGGCATATACTTATCTGACAGGGCAGAATGTCACAAAAAAGCAGACTGTTGAACAAACTGGGGCAAATATCTTAAACAGTTCAAAAAAATCTCCGACAGCGGTTGAAATGGTGAACCTAAAATATATCAAAAAAGAAATCGTTCAGCCGAACTATAGTTTTGCACAAACTGCTGAAAATGGAAAATTGTTCTGGATTTGTACACTAACTCTAAATAACAACGAACACCAAGTTTCGGGAAAAGCAACGACTCGCAAAAAGGCAAAGCAAGCGGCGGCAAAGGCAATGTTGGATTTGTTAGAAAATTCAAAACAGGAAGAAAAATCTATTTCATCGAGAAAATTCCCAGGAATCGGCTTGTTGAAGCGAGCGATGATTTTACGAAAAGAAGCGTTTTGAAATAAGATATCCTTTGTTTAAAGATTTACACCAATTTGCATACTTCCCGAATATCTTTCTCAATTCGTGAAAGAAGTTCTGCTTCAATTGATTTTCCGAAGTTACTCTCAAACACAGCTTTTTTGTTCTCGGGGCAGGTGTTTTCTTCAAAAAGAGCGGAAGAAGGAATTCCAAGCACAACGGCGATTTTATCCACCATCTCAGGTTGAGGCCAGGATATTTTATTTTCTATTTGATTTATGTAGGCAATACTTTTTTCGACTGCGTAAGAAAGTTTTTCTTGGGAAATGCCTTTTTGTTTTCTGTAGTATTTGAGATTGTTCACGAATGTTTCTCTGATTGAGTTCATACATTAAGAATGACGATTTATGTTGATTAAAATTACAGAGCAATATTAAGAATTGTTGATTTAATATTGATAGTTTTAATAAAATAATGTAATAATACTGTATAAAATCAAGGTTTCATAAAAATAAGTGAAATCTTAATCTATTTTAATGTACGAATCATAAATCTAGGAGGATTTTATGAAAAAAGTGCTTGCTGTAGTTTTTACAGCTATTATGTCAGTCTCTGTGTTTGCAGGCCCTCTGGGAAATTTGGGGAAAGCTCTTCTTTCTTCAGATGAGGCGAAACCAGCTACAGGAACTTTGCCTGATAATGTCGAGCTTTTGCCAGTTGTTTGGAATCTTCTTTATGCAGAACCTGCTGAAGGTGATAAAACGACTCGACAAATCAAAAATTTTGGGAAACTTGATGTCATCAACAATGAGTACCTATTCACACAAGTTCTTATTTATAAATTTGGACTTGGACTTCAAGGACAAGAAACAAAACTTAAAATAAGCGGAAGCGGAAACAATTTCACGGTCGAAACTTTGGATATGAGGACATACAATGTCGATAAAAATGGGAAAAAAGTAACATCAAAAAATAGTACGAGAGACAGTGAGCAGAATCCAAAATCTAGCTGGACTAAAAATTCCGCAAATGTTGCAAAAGAACTTGAAGAACGCGCTGCCGCACTGAAAAAAGACGGTTATGAGCAGTGGCTTGAAAAGGCAACCTATAATCTTACAGTATATGCTGCAGTTGGACGCTTCTCAGCTAATCGACTCAAAGCAAAAAAATGGTACGGCGAGCATCCTATTGAAGGAAAAAAGGTTGAGAAACTTTCGTTTTATGTTTCAAACATTGACGAGAGCAAAAAAGCAGGTTATGCGTATAAGCTCGAAGGTATGTCTGTTCTGAACAAAGCTGAGGACATGCCGCTTATTACTGTTTACAGTAATAATGATGCCTATATTGATTTGAAAGATGATCAATTTATAGAAATTTCTGGCACGGTTGAGAAAGTGAATTTTTCTAGTGATTTTGAAAAAGATTATAAAGTAAAGTCTATAGTCATTACAGAATAATTCTTCTATATTTTCCCTTAAGCGCAAGGGATTGTAGCCACGCCGAAGGCGTTCCGAAGGAATGTAGCGTCAGCGGAATGGCGGAAAGCCCGACCGCCGCTTGTCGGCGGTTGCGCCCGGCTGTTCTTTTTTTTCCTTTTCCTCATCTCTAATTCCTAAATTTCCATTTTTATGTTACACTAGCCTCATGGAATTACCAGAAATCATGCAGCAGCAGGTTTTTGCTGTTGCGGGCGATACACTCAATCCTGAGAAATATGCTTACAAAATCAAACAGGGGCTTTTGGAGCACGGATATACGGTTCATGCCGTTGGTAAGGAGCTTGCCAGCTTTAATGATATTCCGGGCGACATTGACATCATCGACCTTTGCATAAACCCGGTGAAAGGTCTGGCTCTCATCAAGGAATGTAAAAAGTCATTCAAGTGCATCGTGATTCAGCCTGGTGCGGAGAGTGAGGAGCTTCTTTCTTATCTCAACGAGAAAAATCTTCCGTATATTGAGGGCTGCGTGCTTGTTGGGTTGAGTCTGTATGCCGGGGATAAGGTGAAAAATGACAAATAATCCACAAATTTCTGAGGCTTTGAGTCTCATTGACCGTTTAATTCCTCTCGTTGAAGAGGCAGAAGACAAGCTTAAGAGTGCACGCAACTGGAGTATTCTTGATATTCTTGGTGGCGGTTTCATCGTTGATTTGATAAAACACCACAAGCTTAACGGTGCAGCAAACCTTATGAATGAGGCGAACATGCTCATGCAGAGATTGCAGCAAGTTCTTGGCTCTGTCAGCATTCCAGCTGATTATAGCATGACGATTGGCGGTTTTTCGACTTTTGCTGATTTTCTTTTTGACGGAGTTTTTGCTGACTCTTATATGGCTTCAAAAATTTTTTCTTCTCTGGATGAAGTTCGGCGGCTCAAGGAAAAGCTTCACATTCTTAAAAATCAGCTGAGGAATTTCTGATGGCGTATGGTGATAATCTGATTTCCGCTGAGGAAATGATAATGACCGCATTCACGAACATTGAGCGTGCGGAAGTCGAAAAAAACAACAAGCTTCTCAAAACCTGGCGGGCAACTCTGGAGTCAATCCGTTCGAACGCAAAGAACGGAGAGAATCTTGGCGTAAATCTTTATTCACATTCCCGGATTATTGATTTGAAAAACGGAATTCTTCTTGTTGAGGCTGACCACCCTGCCTGGATTCAGACTTTACGCATTTATCAAAAGTATATTATCACAGGACTTAAACGGGGCGTTCCTGATGTAAAAATTTCGTCTCTGGCATTTCGTCTTCGAGGCACAAATGTCGAGCTTCATTCCCAGATTAACGAAGAAAAAATTCGTTCGGAAATGGAAGAAAGAATTCAAAAAGAAGAAAAAGCAATTCAGGAATTTGATGAAAAAAATCGGACTGTTTCTAGCGATTCCGTTACAAATGAAGAAAAATCTTCTCCAAATAAAGAAATTCCCGAAAATTTGAAGAAAATTCTTGACAGACTAAAGACAGATATATTGACCGACAATAAGTAAATTTGTTAAACTATTTGCCACTACCAAATTTTTGCGAGGATAGAGGAAGTTCTTGCAAAATTGCTCAAATTTTTTATCAAAATTTAGGGTTATCCCCAACAGAATAAGGAGAATGTTCTATGAAACGAACATACCAGCCAAGTAAAGTTAAAAGAAACAGAAAATTTGGATTCCGCGCTCGCATGGCAACTCGCGGTGGTCGCATGGTTCTCGCTCGCCGAAGAGCAAAGGGCCGCAAGAAGCTCTCAGTTTGTGACGAGCACAAAAAATACTAATTAACTTGTCGTGCTGATAATTCAGCATCTCATGTAATGGAGCAGGTTTTATGAAGTCAGCAGGTTTTACGCGCGAAGAGCATATCAAAAAGCCTAGTGATTTCAAAAATCTGTTCAAAAACGGGAAAAGGGCAAGCACAGCGGGAGCAAAACTTTTCTATCTCCCGAACGGCTTGGATTTCAACCGCATCGGCTTTCCCCTTCCCCGCGGTTTTGGCAATGCAGTTCAACGCAATCAGGCCAAACGATTCAGTCGCGAAACCTATCGTAATTTAAAAGCACACCTGAACACCGGATATGATATACTTTTTTTGGTATACCCCCCTTCCGAGAAAGACTCGTTCAGCACGCGGTGTGTTCAATTTCGTACATTGTGTGAAAAAGC
>DGTW01000344.1 GCA_002393835.1 Treponema sp. UBA4326 | reverse complement strand
CGTTAGCGTAGCCACGCAAAGCCCGCCCCGAAGGGGTGCGCCCAAAAGTATAAACGGAGACATTATGAAAAAGATATTTTTTCCCATATTTATTGCACTAGGATTGATTATGATGACCCATGCGGCAACATACAAGGCTCCAAACGCGGACTTCGTTCTAATAAAGGGCGGCACTTTCACCATGGGAAGCCCGGAAAGCGAGGACTGGAGGAGCAACGACGAGACACAGCACAGCGTGACGGTTGCTTCATTTTACATGGCAAAGTTCGAGGTCACCCAAAAGGAGTGGCGGGAAATTACCGGAAAAAATCCCAGCAACTTTTCTGGCGACAATCTTCCTGTTGAAAGCGTGACTTGGCTTGAGGCGGTGGAATTCTGCAACGCCCTTTCAAAACGCGACGGGCGCACTCCGGCCTACACGGTTTTTGACGGCGGACGGACAGTTTCATGGAACCGAGGGGCAAACGGCTACCGTCTCCCCACCGAAGCGGAATGGGAATACGCGGCTCGTGCAGGCTCAAACACACCATTTTACTCGAAGAAAGTTCCGGGGGCTGACGATGTGAACTTTTACGGTCACTATCCCTATCAGATTGAACAGAACTATTTTAACGATGAGGTTCTGGAAACGAGACCCGGCGTATACCGGGGAACAACCATCGCCGTGGGCAGCTTCAAGCCAAATCCCAACGGCTTGTATGACATCTACGGCAATGTGGGTGAATGGTGCTTTGATTATTATGGAAACTACGAAAAAGCAGCGCAGACAAATCCCACGGGAGCAGAAAGCGGAAGTCGACGTGTCTACCGAGGAGGCGGCTGGAACGACTTTGGAAAAAATCTGAGGAGTGCCTACAGGGCAGCCCTTCAGCAGACCAGTGCGGCATACAATGTGGGCTTACGTCTTGTCCTGAACGCTGACGACTCCGTGCAGGGAACTGTGACGACAAAGGAAGCGGCGGCGAAAAATGCGAAATCTGCGGGAAACGAAAAAACGCTTATTATATTCTACAGCTGGAGCGGAAACACCCGTGGAGTGGCAAAAGAAATCCAGCGGCAGACAGGATTTGACACGGTGGAAATCGAACTTGAACATCCTTATTCGACAAATTATAATACCGTCTTGAATGAGGCTCAGCGCGACCAGCACAAACAGGCACGCCCCGCCCTCAAAACAAAAATCGATTCAAAAAAATGGGCGGAATACGACAGAATCATCATCGGCTATCCAAACTGGTGGGCCAGCATTCCCATGCCTATTGCCACGCTCCTTGAATCCTACGACTTTTCGGGAAAGACGATTCTCCCCTTCTGTTCCCACGGCGGAGGCAGGTTCGGGCAGAGCATCACCGCCATTTCAAAACTCGCCCCGAATGCGAAAATCAGCGACGGTCTTTCCGTGCATTATTCAGGCGGCTCGTCCCTTTCAAAAGATGTGGCCAAGTGGCTGAAAAAATGCGGAGTGAACTAATAAAAATGACTGAATACGAAAAAGCACAGAATGGATTTTTGTACGATGCAAACTATGACAGTGAATTAGGAAAACTCAGGCTTGACTGTGCAGAAAAATGCTATGATTTCAATATGAGCCGCCCAAGTGATTTTGAAAAGCAGAAAAAAATCATGGACACCATAATCGGAACAGTCAAAGGAAGTTATTTTATTACGCAGCCTTTTCACTGTGACTATGGAAAGAACATAACTTTAGGCGACAAATTCTATTCAAACTACAACCTTACGATTCTTGACGGAGCAAAGGTGACCTTTGGTGACAATGTTTTTATTGCTCCGAACTGCGTTTTTTCTACAGCAGGCCATGCCATAGACACCGAGCAGAGAAACAAAGGACTTGAAATCGCCCTGCCCATTACCGTTGGAAACAATGTCTGGTTTGGGGCAAATGTTACGGTCCTTCCTGGAGTTACAGTCGGCAATGATGTGGGGATTGGAGCCGGAAGCCTTATAAACAAAAATATCCCGGACGGAGTGATTGCAGCAGGTGTTCCCTGTAGAGTGATACGGAAAATTACTGAAGAAGACAAACATAAATATCCAATTTATTCTGAAAAAGATTGACTAAGAAGAAGATTCAATGATTACGACACAGAAAATCCGTATGCCTGTCGACATCTCCATGACGATTCTTTCTGTCATCCTTATGGGCGGCACGGTTCTTTTTCCCAACGACAAGGTGCATCAGATTTTGGGAATGGTGCTGATTTTGTTGTGGGCTCTGCATATTGCCCTTAACCGCCGCTGGTACGCTTCTGTCGGCAGGGGGCACTACAATCCCTACCGCATCATGCAGACTGTGATAAATCTCTACATCCTGGTCTGTACAATCCTGCTTGCCGTAAGCGGAATGATGATGGCCTAGTTTCTCCCCGAAACGGTCAGCGTTCCCCTCGGCTTCGCGAGGACGGCGCACCTGGTAAGCTCCCACTGGTACTATGTCTTTATGTCGCTGCACCTTGGAATGCATGTAGAGATGATTGCAAATAAGATTAGGCTCAGCCGTAGTCAGCAAGAATGTCATTCCCGTGCCCTGACACGGGAATCTTCTGGCAAAGAGATTATCGGGTCAAGCCCGATAATGACAGGCAGATCGAGCTTGATAATAACAGATGATTCAAAAACGGTGATGACAGGCGGGTCAAGTCTGGTGATGACTGACACTTCAGACAAGGCGAAGGCGATAAAGGCGATTGCTGCAAAAGTTTTTCTACCCCTGGTCTGTGGCTATGGAATCTATGCCTTTATTGTACGCGGTGTGGGAAAATACATGTTCTTGCGACAGCAGTTTTTCTTTTTGGATTTGGAAAAGGGCTATCTGATTTTTGCCTTGGATTATCTTTCAATTCTTGTTTTGATTACCACTGCGTCCCACTGGCTTGGAAAAGCGCTCAGAGCTTGGAACAGCGGCATAGCCGTACCGCTTGCGGTATGAAGCGAAAAGCAGAACTGATCAAAGCCCAGCCACCACGAAGTGGTGGAAATGCCAAGAAAAATAAAAAGTATAAAACGCCTTCGGAGAATATAAAAAATGGTTAAGATGCTATTATTTTCACTTTTATTATCCTCTTCATTTCTTTTCGCCAAGGAGCCTCCCAAAATGAAAAAACTAAATTCAGGCTACGAAATGCCAGTGCTCGGACTCGGCACATGAACGCTCACAGGCCAGACCTGCGAAAATGCCGTGTACGCTGCCCTCAAATCTGGTTACCGCCTCATAGACACTGCAAAATATTACGGCAACGAAAAGGAAGTTGGCTCTGCAATTGCCCATGCAATAAAAGACGGAATCTGTACGCGGGAAGAAATTTTTATCACCACAAAACTTGTCCCATGGTCAAGCAGGCCCGATGCCGACATTGACGACTCCCTGCAAAAACTGGGGCTTTCTTACATAGACCTTTGTCTGCTTCATCAGCACGGCTCGGATTTCGGGGACGACGCGGTTTACAAAGCTATGATTCGTGCAGTAAAGACAGGAAAAATCCGCTCAATCGGAATCTCAAATTTTTACACAGAAAAAACAGTAAGCCATTTTATAAATGATTTTGAAATTCCTCCAGTTGTCATACAAAATGAAAATCACCTCAAATATCAGAACAACTCTTTAAGAGATTGGGCTGCAAAAAAAAGGAATCTACATAGAAAGCTATTATCTTTTCGGCGGTCGAGGTCACACAGCAGAGCATCTGAAAAATCCGCAGGTTCTTGAAATTGCAAAGAAACACAATAAAACCGCCGCACAAATAATTGTACGCTGGCATTTGCAGGCAAGATATATCGCAATACCGGGCAGCAGCAATCCTTCCCACATTGCAGAAAATTTTGACGTCTGGGATTTTCAGCTGACAGATTCTGAAATGAAAGAACTTACAAAACTGAATACTGGAAAACGGTACGAAAACTGGTAAACAAAAAGAGCATCTCGAAAAGTCTTACTACCGATTCCTAAACCCCCTCATCCCTTTTTCCAGAAGTGTCGTCGCAAG
>DGTW01000259.1 GCA_002393835.1 Treponema sp. UBA4326 | reverse complement strand
CCCTTTGCTCTCTTCTTGATGACGAGATGATTAAAGGCCAGTATGTTCGCTGGCTGGAAAAAAGAATTGCCCTGGGCGAAAAGGAAGTCATTCGACTTTCGGCAGATGAAAAACTTCTGGAAAACGCAAAATCATGTCTCGCCAAGGCAAAAAAAGACCTTGCTGATTTCGTTCAGCTTTATTCACAGAATCTCCTGAAAGAATTCGCCTATTTCTCTGAAAAGGGCAATCTTGAGCTTTTGTCTACATGCGGAACATACGCTTTCCTGCCTCACTACGGTGACATGACGGAAATCCTTAACGCACAGGTTGAGGTGGGCTTGTATTCGCACAGGCACTATTTCGGAAGCAATCCTGACGGCTTCTATCTTCCATTTATGGGCTATACTCCCGGAATTGAGAAAGTCCTTCGTTCTTACGGTTTCCGCTATACCATAGTTGATATCCGCTCCATCCTTTTCAGTGAGAATGTCCCCGAAAACGGAATCTTTACTCCGGTTCGATGCGACATGGACACAGGCACGAGCCTGTCTCAGTCATCACTGGCTCTGTTTGCCCAGGACTCGGACACTCCCGATGACATAATCGGGCAGGGGGGCTTTGCTTCAAATCCTGTTTACAAGAATCAGGGCAAGGACATTGCCTTCGAGCTTTCTGCTCAGGAACTTGTTGAGGCAGGTTTCATCGAGGAAAATTCTGCCAGAATTCCATCTTACTTCCGTTACTGGAACAATGATGGCGATAAAGTTTATGATGAGAAGGCCGCTTTTGCTCAGGCAGAAAAAGACGCAGAGACCTTCTTTAACTCTAAAAAAGCCAAGCTGGACGGAGCTGAGGCCTGCATGGCTGGAAAGGAGCCTTCCCTTCTTTGCGTAATCGACGCAAAGAGTCTGGGGCAGGATTGGGCTGAAGGCATTGTCTGGCTGGAAAAAGTAATCAGAAAGTCCCTTTCTTCAGACATATCTCTTTCATGTCCTGCTCCTTTAGTTGGAAATATTTTCTCCCTTCAAAAAATCACGCCTTATCCTGGGGCTGCTCAGGGAAACAGCTACGGTGAAGACCTTCTCGACAGCAGCAACGGCTGGATGATTCGCTATACCAGGAAAATGTGCGAGCGCATGGTGGATCTTTCTGACCGCTTCCCCAACGAAACTGGACTGAAAGTCCGTCTCCTTAATCTCGGGGCCAGGGAGCTTATGCTTGCCCAGAGTGGTGAGTGGACGAAAATGATTCACGACGGATTCTTCCCGGAATATGCCGAAAAACGCTTTAAGGAAGCAATCAAGGCCTTCATGGTCGTATTCGATGCCCTTGGCTCAAACAGCGTGAGCACGGAATGGCTCACAAGAATCGAGCGGGAGCACATTATCTTCCCATGGATGAATTTCCGCATGTTCTCGCCAAAAAAATAAAGAAAAGGCGGATGCCTTAATGTGAGTTAGTCTCGGCGGACTGATTTTGGCTAAAAATCAGTTCATTGGGATGTTGTAGAATGTTTCAAGCTCTGCCTTCTGTCTGTTGAAGCGCAGGGCTGTTTTTCTTGCCTGAATAGCAGGCTCGTACTTTATGCACAAGGGACTTTCCCTGGCCAGAAGAATGGCTTCTTCCCATTTTTGAATCGCTTCGTCGTATAAGCCTTCTGAATAAAACTTTATTCCTTCCAGATAGCTTTCATCGACCCTTTGAAGCTGTTCTTTTCTACCCCTGTCTCCCATCCTTATTTTTGCACTCAGGCTGATATGATTTATAGGATTGGCTGAGCTTGTAAGATCCAGAGTGTAGGCCACGTTCATTTTAATTCCCTTTATGTCAAACTCGCTTCCCATGCTGAATCGTGGATTGGCCCCCTGAAGCAGAAAACCAAGCTGAAAGGCAAAGATTTTCGTCAGCTGGCTTTCTATTCCCGTGGCAAAGGAAAATTTTCCGCTTGACGAAAAATCGCTGAGAAGGAGGGGCTTTCGGACTTCTGTAGTAATCATAAGGCGGGAAAAAGGCCTGTAAGAGAGGCCGAATGAAATCCTGGCCGGAGTGTCATCATCTTTTTGAACTGTTTTTCCGAAGCCGGTTAGGGCAAAGCCAAAGTTGTTGAGGGTTAGGGCAAGCTTTAAGTTTGCGTCCCTGTCCTGATAGAATTTAAGGGCGTTAAGCCTTAGCAAAAGCCCTGCATCTGCCATGAAACCAAGGGCGGACTGCTCCAGGCCTGAGCCTGAAATTATGGAGTCGTCCCTGTTGTCCGTGTAGTCAGGAACGCTTCGCCAGGCCACTTTTGCGTTTCCTCCAACTGCCAGTCCCTTGAATGTGTAGCCTGCGAGAAAATTGTAGGCAATGTTTAGGGCTGCGCTTGTCTCGCTGTAGTAGCTTCCCGCAACCCTGTCGCCGTAAAGGTTGTATTCGCTGAAAGGAACGTAGAAGCATTTGACTTGCGCTCCATAGCCCAGGTTCCCGCTCCTCTGGCTGAATGAAAGCGTTTCCTGCGCAGAATCGGCTATCCATGCGTTGTGGAAGACAGCGATTTCGCTTGCATCGAGAACTGCGCTTGCCGCCGGATTGTAGTCGAAGAAACTTATATCGTCGCTGACGGCCGCAAATGCCGTTCCTAGAGCCTCGCTTCTTCCGCCGGAAGGAATGTTCATTGAGCGGAAAACTGTCCGGCCTTCGTTGGGGTCGATTGACGATGAAAAAATATCTGCCAGTGAAGACTGCAAGTCGCTGAGGTCAAGGGCCTGACTGCCTGAGAGAAAAATGAAAAATAAGGCGGCAGAGAAGATTTTTTTCATCATATTATATTATAATATATTTTCGGTGAATTTTCTCGACTGAGTTATAATTATAACCGAAAAATAGATTGGGAAGTTTTTTAAATGCGGCGATTTTGTCTCGCTCTATTCATTCTTATTTCTCTTTTTTGCTTCGCCCCTTCTTTTTCACAAGCTCCAGAAAAGGCGGGTGAGGAAGTTTTGTCATTGAAGCAGATAGATTCCCTAATAGATTCTGAAAAATACAACGAAGCGCTCCGAGAAGTCAGCAGGTATATGGTGGCCTATCCCAAGGATTTTGACCGTGCCCAAAAAAGAATCGACCGGATTATGAAAATCAGGGAGCAATACAATGACGGAGCCGCATCCCTTGTTGAAGTAATAAAGAGCGGCGAGGAAAACAGGGCCGAAAAACTTACGAAAATCAGGGAACTTGAAATTTCTGAGAAGGAGCCGACAGCCTATGTATCGGACTTTTTGGATCTTGCGCGAAGGACAGTCACCTTGGGCGAGGTTCTGGTTCTTTACAACAGAATAATGAGTGACGGCACTGCCCTGGTTCAAAAAGAAAAATACCTTGATGCCACAATGAAATTTCAGGAAGGCTTTGCCATCAAAAATGAAAAATCCGATGTGATTTTCGACTCTGAGGAAGCAGAAGCGGCAGGCGAGGGGCGGGTAGTGGTTTATGAGAATGACATTACCCTTCCTGTCAGCCGCTCTGTCGCCAATGTGAAAAATTATATTGCAGGCTCCCGTTCTTTGGCTGGAATGGCTGCCAGACTTTCAGAATGTGAGAAGGCATACGAAGATTACATAAAGGTCTTGTCAGCGGGGAATTTTATCGCATTGGATTCAGCTCTCAAAAAAGTGACTTCAGCCTTCGAAAAATACGCTGATTTAAGAAAACTTGTCATGGCGGAAGCTTCTGTTCTGGAGAGGGCTAACCGTCTTGCTGTGGAGAGAAATCCCAGGCTTGAGAATTCTTCCTACATTTATTTTCAGGAGCGTTTTATTGTCGGAGATGAGTCTAATCCTGATACGGGAATTGTGGGGGCTATGGATGCATATTTTAACAATCGCATAGAATCCATGAAGAAAAAGACCTGCGAGCTTGTCCTTTCTACTCTTGAATCTGTAAAGACTAATCTTTCCGAAAAAGCAATTTTCGATGAGAGCGACAAGATTGATGTCGAAAAAAGCCGCATTAAGAATCTGGCCGACTGTCTTCGCTCAGCCCGCTCGCTGCATTCACTTTATGCCCTTGAAAAAAATGCTGATGGCAAGTCCCTCTCTGATTATCACAAAAATTTCAATCAGTCTATGGATTTTGCCCTGGAATTCATTACTGCAATGACGCTTGCTCTGGAGAACTCAAAAAGCCTTGCGGGGGAAGCCTTTTCATATCAGAATCCTGCTGAAAGCGACAGCCTTGATGACACTGAGGTTGTTCTTGGTCGAATCATGCGTTACGGGAAAATTCTTTCTGACATAAACGCTTATGTGGCTATGGCCAATGAAGAATATCAGAAAGAAGACTCGTATTTTTTAGAAAAAAAAGGAATGGGAAGTCAAACGACCCTACTGCTTGAATCTGGCGAGGAAAAAATCGTAAGCCCCCTTCCTGCAAAAAGAAGGACGGCTGGCCTCGAAGTTTCTGACGATATGCTTGATTTCAGAAGCTCCATCTCATTTTTTCTCTCTCTGACGAGCCTGAATGTCACCGAAGCTAAAAATCGTTCCCAGCGACTGTGGGTTTCTCTTGCCCGCTCTTATTCTTCTCTTGCCCGGGAATCCTATTCTTATTACGATAAAATTTGCTCAGATTGCGAAAAACTTCTTGAAGGCGAAGAGACTGCTGCTGAAATGGCGGATGAAAATGAAGATTCGGCCATTCACTTTGTAAAAAAATACCCGAAGGAGGCAAGGGAAAAAGCACTTTCCCTTAGGGATGAGCTTAATAAAAAGAAAAATGATTTTTCGGCTCAGAAAAAGACCCTGTCCGCCAGCGAGGAATACCGCATGACGGACATTGAGCTAAACACCCAGCTCCTTAATTTTGACCTGGCAGTCAGTGATTTTGACAAACTTTCCAGTCGCTGTTCTGCTGTCATAGCTGATTCAGAAAAACAAGTCCGCTCTTACGAGCTTCTTCTTCGTCAGGCTTACGAGCAATACGAGCTTGCCCAATCTTCGTTCAAAAAAGAGAATTTCGATGCGGCGAATGCGGCCGTTGAGTCGGCTTCGGAGAAATTTGCCGCTGCCCTTGACCTTGAGTACAGTGACTCAGTTCGTGAAATGCGGGAAGGCACTCTCAATGGCCTGGCTTTGAAAATCCAGCAGGCTGAATATGCCAAGGTCTTGCGTGAAGTCTATTCATTAAAGGACAAGGCCGCAACGGCTTATTATTCCAGCAATTTTGACGGGGCGGAAAGCCTTCTTGTCTCTGCCCAGGCCCAGTGGGCAAAGGTGAGCACTGAGGCGGATCCTGAGATAGAGGAGCTGCTTGCTATTGTCACTACGGTGAAAGGCGTTGCCTATGGACGAGTGCTTGAACTGTCAGATCCTCATTACCCGGAGTTGTCATATAGCCTCGATATGGCACGCCAGAATTTCGAGAGGGGAGTGGAGCTTAAGAAGCAAAAAAAAGAGGATGAGGCAAAAGAATCTTTTGGAAATGCCCTTTCTTATGTGCGTAACGTTCAGAATGTTTATCCGCTGAATAAGTCGGCTCAGCTTATTAATCTTGGTATTCAGAGGGAACTTGACCCGGAAGGCTTCCCCCGTCTCTTTGAGCAACAGTATAATGCGGCAAAATCCAAGTCAGACAGGCGGGAGCGTCTTGCGGAACTTGAGGATTTGTACGAGGTCAACCCTAATTACCCTGGTCTGGCTCAGGAAATCTACAATATAAAAGACTCTCTGGGCATGTTCCCCAAAAAGGAAGTCAAAAAAGAAGTCAAGAAAAGCGCTGACATGAAAATTGCCGAGGCTAGAAGGGCTTTCAAAAATGCTGGCGACGACGAGGATAAGCTTAACGCTGCGCTAAGGCTTGCCAACGAAGCTATTGCCATTGACTCTAGCAGCAAGGCCGCCAAGGAGCTCAAACTTGATATTCAGCTGAAAATCGGCTCAACGGCCACTGCGATTCTTTCCCAAAACGACGAGAAAATGTATGCTGAGGCCGCCCGCCTTTTTAACCAGAGGCGCTTTGCAGATGCAAAAAGCCTTATGGACAGGCTGCTGACAGGTCGGGCCGCTAAAAAAAGCAGGAAGGTAATAGACCTTTATAACCGAATTTTGAAGCGAGTGTGATATAGTTAAGGCTGAAAATATGTTCTTAAAAAAACTGATAGGATTTTTCGGAAGTTTATTTCTCTTGCAGTTTTCGCTTTTCTCCCAGCAGAAGACAGAATTCTTCTGGGATGAGGTAAAGCCCCTCTCAGAAAAAAATTCATATTTCCCCCTTTCAGTCTCTGATGATGACAGCACTTATATTTTCTTTGAGTCTGCGGACAAAAGCAAAAAAGAGATAAAAATCTCCTACAGGCGAAAGGAAGAAGAATTGGGCTGGTCAGAAATTTCTTCCCTGCCAGATTCATTCCGCTATTCCGGTGATGAAGTTCCTGACATGTACAGTGCGGCAGTTTCTGACACAGGCGTGCTGGCAGTTTCTGTCCTGGATTCTCTGTCTGCTTCCAGTCTTGTAAAAGTATATTCTTCATCAGACAAGTGCGCCACTTTTACGAGCTTTTCTTTTCCAGCCCAGAAAAAGCAAATCGCATCATCAAGAATTTTTGCCACATCAGGCGGCGGCTTTATAATATTTATTTCTCTGGGTGAAGGAAAGCAGAGCCCGACAGAGTCATCCTTTTCTCTTCTTTGTTCAGAATCGGCCGACGGAAAAAAATGGTCTGAGCTAAGGATTTTCAAGCCTTCTGAGTCCATTGCAAATGCCTTTTCTCCATTTTACACCAGAATCGCTGACAAGGATTTTGTTTTTTTTGAAGGTTGGAGCGGCCGAGACCTTACAAGCTCTTTGATTTACGGCTCATCCCGGCCTTCATCAGGCTCTTCATGGTCCTCTCCCTTCATCGTAACAGATGATTCTTCCATGGAAGATAATTCCCAGAATTACCTTGATTACAGGAATTTCCGCCCTTTTGTTTTAAGCAGCGAAAGCGGAACGAAAATTGTCTGGGAACGAAGCCCTAAAAACAGCAATTCTGCCCTTGTTATGGTCTCAAGCCTGAATTCGGAAGGCCGAATTGAATTCCGCAATGACGTTGAGAGCCTGAATAGCTTCGGAAACGGCCGGCGCCCTTCTCTTTTCCTTCTCGGACAGAAGATTTTCGCCCTTTGGTTTGATGACAGAAACGGAGTCAATAATGTGCGTCTTGCAGAGAACCTTGGCGTTCAGTGGCTTGAAAGCGATTCATTTCAGCTTAGGCAGAGCTCCAAGCTTGCGACAGCTTTTCCGGCCGCAATGATTTTAAAAGACGGCAAAGGCTCCCTGTCAGTGGCATGGCAGGAAGAGGGAAAAAACGGAAACAGAATCATGCTTATGTCCCAGGATTATAGTGCCGAAAAGCCTGTCATTACGGCAAGAAATTTTAAGGAAGGAAAGGCCGGCAACATAAAAAATCCAGCTGTGAGCGTTTCCCTGCCTCGGGATATATCCGGCGTGGATGGTTTTTGTGCCTTATTCACTTTTGACAAAGACGAGGAGCCGGATTCAGACATTCACAGCAGCCAGTTTCATCAGCCTTCAGACAAGATAATTCGTGCAAAGATTGATGATGACATTCAGGGAGACGCAATACTTTATTTTAAGGCCAGACTCCTCGATAAAGCCGGAAACTGGTCTAGTGTGGCTGTCCTTCCCTATTATTTTGATCAGACTCCTCCTGCCAGGCCAGAGAATATTTCCTTTGACAGGGATGAATGGGGCTTTGCCCTTTCCAATGACTTGTCCCTGTCATGGGAAGAAAATGACGATAAAAAAGACATCTCAGGCTATTCATGGTCTCTTACAAGAATCGCCGGACTGGATAAGAGCCTTGCCGTCTCAAAGACAAAAAAACTTGCGATTAGTCCTTCCGAGAGCGAAGAAATACTTGCCTCTCTTCTTGCGGCGAATGAAGGCCGCATCAAGAGTGTGAAGGAACCTCCTGCCAAGGTGATGACTCAAAAAGCCTCTGTCTCTTTCCGCAACCGGGATAACGGAATCTATCTTTTCTCCGTTCGTGCCATTGATGAAATTGGAAATGCAGGGGAAAGTGAGCGTGCCATTGTTTTCCTCAACAAATACAAGGCCGCCACTCTCATAAAAAATGTTTCCGCCCTCCCTGATGATTTTGGAAATGTTTCGCTCTCTATTTCAGGAGAAGAATTCAGCTATGACGGAAGAATTTCTGAAGTCATAATCACCAGTGATGATAGCGGCGAGAAATACCGCTTTGAGGAAAAAAATGGAGATTTCAAGATTTCAGGCTCTGGCGGTGACAGGGAAGTAATAAGCGGAATAAAAATCGACGGAATGAAGGCCGGAAAGTACAGCGTACAAATCAGGCATTCAGAGCGGGGACTTTCTTCTTGGAGCAAAAAGCTGCTTATTGGCGAAAATGGAACCGTTAAGTACGAAAAACAGTATAATTTCGAGCCAATTTGGAAAATCCTGCCCCAGATTCAGAAAAAGTACAGCCTGCAGTCTGAGAGGCTTCTTTTCTGGGCCATGCTTCTTTTGGTAATGCTGGGAATCCTTGTTTCAAGCCGGGGGCTGCTTGCAGTCGCGCATGAAGCCGTAAAAATCAGAAAAGATGTTGAGTCTGTTTTGACAGGAGAATATATGGAAAAAGAAAAAATCGAAAAAATGGAAGCAAATCTCAAGGTTCATTTCTCTCTGAGACTCAAATTCGGACTGGCTATTACGGCCCTGCTTCTTTTTATCGTGGCTGGCGTTGCTTTCGTAATCGGCTATGAGATGTCCCGCACTCAGGAAAGAATCTTGATTTCGGGGCTGAAAGACCGTGTTAAAGTCGTTATGGGAAACATGGCTTCCGCAGCTCAGTCCTATCTTCCTGACGGCCGTGAAAAGCTCGTTGATATCGGTGAAATCGTTAATCAGACAAACAACTTTGCCGAGGCACGGCACGCATCAATCCTAAGCTATGAGATTGACGGAAAGGCACTCAAAGACGGAAGCCGGCCAATGGATTATGTCTGGGCTTCAAACGATGAGGACATCCTGCATAAAATTGACAAAATCACTTTTGATGCCGGAACTGTCCGCCACACAAAGGTCAGTGACTTGTATGCCGAGAGATGTAAGCTTGTCAATGAGGAGGCAAAAAAACTTGTTGAAAATCTTCCAAAAATCACAGGGGACAATTCTGACCAGATTTTCCGTGCCCTCAACGCATATTCAGCCGAAAACTACACTTCTTCCCCGGAAATGTCCGACGAGAGCCTTGACAGAAATGTCAGCGAATATATGTTCTTCTGGCCAGTTCTCTACAAACAAGGCGAAAACACCGATACCTATCTTCATGCCATGATAATGCTGGATATTTCCACTGACACACTTATCAGTCAGATTAATTCATCAAGGCTTATCGTTGCCTCTATCGCCGGTATCGCAGCCATCGTTGCGGCTGTCATAGCCCTTATTTCGGCTTTTGCCCTGTCATCAATAATTGTCTCTCCAATCCGCCGAATCGTCGCTCATGTAAAGAAAATCACAGACACAGAGAACAAGCTGCTTCTTGAGGGAGTTGAGATTAAGATTACCTCGCATGATGAGCTTCGTACTTTGGGCGACTCCGTTAACGACATGACCAAGGGTCTGGTAAAGGGCGCAAAGGACGAGGAGAGGGCGAAAATCGCTTACCAGAGGGCTGCCATTGAGCGAGAAAAAGCCGCCAGGGCACAGGCTGAGGAAGCAAAGGCTCGTGCCGAGGCTGCCGAAATGAACATTATGAACCTGGACGGTCAGGCAGTCCAGAAGGCCTTTATTCCCCTTGTGAGCGAGGGTGCGGAGAAGGCGACTGTGGCCGAGCTCAAGGAAAAGGAAATCCAGCTCTACGGCTATTACGAAGGCACTGATGCCGTTTCCGGGGACTATTTTGACTATAAAAAACTTGATGACCGCTGGTATGCCTTCATTAAGTGTGATGCCTCGGGCCATGGTGTTCCTGCAGCCCTCATAATGACAATCGTAGCCACTATTTTCCGCAGGTATTTTGCCAGCTGGAAATTCGAGAAAAACGGCGTTAAGCTGAACCTCCTTGCCGCCGACATAAATGACTTCATCGAGTCTTTGGGGCTTCGGGGTAAGTTCGCCGCCATGATGATTTGTCTTTTTGACACCAGGACTGGCGATGTCTACACCTGCAATGCGGGCGACAATATCCTCAGGATATTCGATGCTGCCGAAAAGAAAATCAAGGTGATTACCCTGCACGAGGCACCTGCCGCAGGCCCTCTCCCCAGCTTTATGGTCGAGATGAAGGGCGGTTACAAGGTGGAGAAAATTCACCTGAAAGCCAATGATGTCCTTTTCCTCTACACTGACGGCATTGAGGAATCCACAAGGTTCTTCAGGGACAAGAATTTCAATGTAATAGCCTGCGAGGAGGCTGGACTTAGGGACGGTGAAATTCACGCAACCCACAAAAGGGGAGAGCAGAGCGAGCAGATGGAGCCTTCTCGGGTTCAGGATATAATCGAGTCAGTCCTCAACAAGAAAAAATACAGCCTGACTCGTTACCACAGCCCGATTGAGGGCGAAAAGCTGGAATTTGACTTCAGTAAATGCCAGGGAACGATTGAGGAGGCTATTATCGCCCTGACTGCGGTGGAAAAAGTCTTCCGAATGTACAAAAAGCCGGGTTCTCAAGGCAAAGTTGAGAAGACAGAGATGGAGCTTGATGGCAAGAGAAAGACCGTCATTCAGATTTCCGGCGACGGAATCAAAATTGACCGCAAGATAGATGCTTTCCTGGCACAATATTTCAACCGCTACGATTATTACTGTGTGAACAAGGTTGACGAAGGTGAGACCAACTATGTCTACTATACCGGAGTCAGCGAGGATGTGCAGGCCGACGACCTTACTTTGCTTGCAATTAAGAAAATGTGAGTTATAATATAAAAGTAAACTAAAAAATTGTGATGCGGGTCCCAGCGACGACAAAAACTAAGGTATCTCCCCTCGCGGGGGCCCCCTTAGTTTTTGCCTGCGTCCCACATCCCAATTTTTTTGATTTTTTTTCCATAACTTACATTTCTTATACATAGGAAGGGAGAAAATTATGACAAAAGATGATTTGAAAGGATTTTTTGATAAAGGTGTCATGGCCACAAAACAGGCTCTCGGAAAGGCCAGCAAGGCCGCATCTAAATTCGGCGACGAGAGCATCCTTAAGATTGAAATCCAGCAGCTCAAAAGCCAGATAAAAAAAGACAAGGCGGAGCTTGGCGAACTTGCCTGCAAAGCCTTTTTGGACGATGGTGCCGATTCCCTTCCTGCAGCCGACGAAGCCGTAACAAAGCTCCTTGACAGCATCAAAAAAGCCCAGGAAGACATCAAAGAAAGGGAAGAAAAGTTGAAAGTTAGGAATTAGGAGTTAGGAATTAGGAAT
>DGTW01000007.1 GCA_002393835.1 Treponema sp. UBA4326 | reverse complement strand
TCAAGATTGCAATCAAATATCTTGAGCAGCAGGAGAAAAAAGGACTTGTTCATTTCTCTGATATAGGTCTTTACTAGGAGCACAAAATCCATGGACGAAAACAAAAACAACTTGCCGGAGACCTCCAAAAAGGGAAACATCAAAAACGCTGATGACAAGAGCAAATTCTTCAGTTTTCCAAACAGTCCGGCCTCAAACACAATGATTAATGTGGTAAGCCATGCCGGAAATCTTGAAACATTTGCCAACCGACTTGAAAACAACAGCCACTCAAGCCAGCTGGAATTCTTCACGCCCCCGGACGGAACCCAGAAAAACTTAAGCCAGCGGGTAAAATATTCAACCGACAACACAGAAACGACGATTCACCTTGATAACATCGACCTTTTTACCAAGGCAAACAAACCTCTCAAAAAAATCCTCACATACACGCTGGTAAAACTCAGCAAGGAAAATGTCACGGAAAATCTTTCCCAGGACATCAGCATAAAATTTCCTCTGGAGGACTTCGTTGACCTGGGCTGCTACAAGACCCTGAGAACCGCACGGCAGGCATTCAATCAGGCAAAAAATCCTCTCACCAGCATAAAAATTGAGGGCATTGTCCGGGATAAAAAAGACATGAAACAGATTACGGACAGCGGAATCGAAGTTCTCTTCACCGGCGCTCACATCAAAAACGGAATCGTCGAAATCTTCCTGAACAAGCGAATAAACTGGGAAGTCTTTGCCCTTCAATATTTCTCAATTCTGCCAAAGACATATTTCTCCCTTTCCGACAACGCGGCCGACACTCTGCTCAACATAGTCATGCTGGCTCGAAAACGCCTTAACGACATCGGAAAAAACGGCTTGTTCAACATGAGCTTTAAAACCATGCAGCAAATTCTGGATTTGCCGGACGAAAAACTCACAAAAAACCCCGGACGAGACATCAAGGAGCCAATCCTCAATGCAATCTCAGAAATCTCGCAAATGGAAAACGGAGACATTGTCATCGAGCCGATTTTCAACTCGAACGGAAACATCATAGAATTTCTTGAGGAAGGCTACGCAAAAATTTCCCTTCACAACGAATACCTGGAATATTTTGATGACCTTGCAAAAACAAAGAAAAACAAGATTGAAAGCACCATTAAAAAAAGGGAAGAGATTGCAGAGCGTGCAAAAGTCAAGGTTCTGGCCAGTAAGCTGGAGAGAGAGGTAAAAGACTGAAAGGAATAATCTGCGTGGAAAAATGATTTTATATTGAAGAAAAGTCATATTTTACGTGGAAAATTCTTGCAAAAGTCCTAAAAAAGTCATATTTTACGTGGAAAAAAGGCATTTTCTGCCATTAAAAAGTTATATTTTGAGTGGGAAAATGCCTTAAAAATTCAAAAAATTGCAGTCAGAAAGGCAAAAAATTCTTCATGTAGAAACGAATGAAGGAGGCCAGGAATTCATGGCAAAAAGTCATATTTTACGTGGGAAAATTTGGAATTCTTAAGGCTGAAAAAAGGCAATAATCCTGTAAAAAGCCTTATTTTTTTAAATTTTCCGTCTCATTTTATTGATTTTTTTCGCCTTTTATTCTGTCCCGGGAAAAATTCAGGCCAAAATTATGATGAAAATGACACAAAAACAAGCCTTACAGAGGTAAAAATTGTCATATTTTGCGTGGGAAAATTCAGCATAAAGTCATAAATTGCGTGGAAAATGTTATATTTTAGGTGGAATTTGGACTATTTTAGGTGGAATTTGTTATATTTTGCGTGGAAATGCAGATGTGCTAAATTCTTGTAAATTATAGAATTAGATAAAGTAGAAAAATCCTAAGAGCTTATATATAGCTTTTAAAGAGCTATATTAAATTTAGAGGCTGACATATTGAATATATGTCATAGCCGTTATAACTTAGCATTAAGAAAAAATTAGTTCTATTGGGTTTTGGGTGGGGACCAGATGAATCCAGAAGAAGCTAAGGAATATGCCAAGACAAATCTTAAGGCATATCTTAACGCTAAAGGTATCAGCACATCTACAAATTTCTCATGTTTAAATCCAGCTCATGAAGACAAGCATCCGAGTATGTCTTTTGATTCTAGACGTAACAGATGTCATTGTTTTTCCTGTGGGGTGGATTATGATATTTTTGATCTTGTAAGCCTTGAAACCGGATTAAGCGGCAAAGATCTTTTTGAACATGTTTACAAAATGTTCGACATCAGTGTTGACTTGGGCGGGAAAAGCCATAAATCAGCTTCTGCCAAGGATAGCATAGGCACTTCTTCAAAATTCATTCCTCAACCAGAATCAGCGGCGAAGCCTGCAACTAAAATTGACATAAACAAAAAGTCTCAGAACGAAAATCGGGAAAACCTTACGGAGTTTTTCGAAAAGTGTCATGCAGCAGTTGAAAAAACTGATTACTGGAAAAAGCGGGGACTCTCTAAAGCTACGGTTGATGCATACAATCTTGGCTACTGGGAAGAAAAACGCCGCTTTGTAATTCCTACAGGAGATTTCAGCTACAATGCACGGGCAACATGGGACGCGGACAAAAAAGAGCGATACTTGAAACCAAAAGGACAGTTTGAACTCTTTAACTTAAAAGCCATTCCGCTTGCCGAACAGCCAGTTTTTGTTGTGGAAGGGGAGTTTGACGCTCTGAGCATCATTGAAGCCGGGGGGATTGCCGTAGCATTGGGGTCCAGCAGCAACTTACGCTTTATTGAGTTCTTGAAATCAAACAGGCCAAAATATCCTCTGATCCTGGCACTGGACAATGACGAAGCGGGCAGGGCAGGGGAAGCAAAACTTTCCGAAGAACTTACAAAGGTTCAGGTAGACTTTGTAGAGGCTGACATTACTTTTGGGTTCAAGGATGCCAATGAAGCCTTGGTTGGAGACAGGGACACCTTTATTCAGTCAGTTTTGAATGCAAAAAACAATGTTCTTAATCTGCTGGAAGAAAAACGGCAGAA
>DGTW01000207.1 GCA_002393835.1 Treponema sp. UBA4326 | reverse complement strand
TAGGCGAGTCTCGGTGAAGGCTGTGCCTGAACCGTACGCGCCCACTTCGTTGGCCGCTACCCTCTCTACAGGGGCTTCGCCCCCGTACCCCCAAGCAAGTTTTCAGCTTTCCGTAAACATTGCACAGAGGGTTTCTGCATCGGCGATTATGTTCCTGACATAGCAGTATTCGTTAGGCTGATGACAAACTTCGTCCATCGTTGACCAGATTGCCGCATTGAAGCCGCAGCAGCGAAGTTCCGCGCCCACAGTGCCTCCACCGATTCCGATTGGGCGGGCTTCGATTCCGTGGGCCTTTTTGATTGCTGTGGCGAGTTTTTTGACCACTGGGGCGTCAACCGGAGTTGCGGGCGATTGCTGGGCCTGAGGTTCGCTCACTTCAATCTTTACGCCATATTTTTCCTCGACTTCTTTAACCCTTTTGCTCACCTCGGCACGAACCATATCAAGTGAATATCGCGGCAGAATCCTGCAGTCCATGTAGAAAACATCGTCACCAGGAATAATGTTCACGGTTTCGACATTAGACTCTTTTTTGGTCGGCTGGAAAGTTGAGTAATTGGGGCTGAACAAATCATCCTTTTCGTTGAAGAAATTTTCCAGGTCGTTCAGGCGAAGGGCAAGGTCACAGGCCGCAAGATGGGCATTTTTTCCTTTGTCTGGCATTGAACCGTGGCTCTGAAGTCCCATCGTGTGCAGACGGAGCCAGAGAATGTTCTTTTCAGCGACTTCAATCGTCTCTCCTTTTGAATCTCCACCGTCTGGAATCAGAATCAGGTCGTGGTTGTTGAAAAGCTCAGGATGCTTTTTAAGAAGATATTTGATTCCGTATTTTGAGCCGAATTCTTCATCAGCCATAAAAAGCAGCTTTACTGTGTGCTCTGGCGTGATTTTGTTTTTGAGAAGGGCAAGGGCAGCAAAAACACCGCTGACAAGTCCCTGCTGGTTGTCCTCAACGCCCCGGCCAATCAGCTTGTCAGATTTTTCATCGTACTGAACCATGAATGGATCGCTTTTCCAGAGCTTTAAATCTCCCGGCGGAACGACATCCATGTGAGCCATTACCCAGATTGCATAGTCATTTGATTTTCCGGGAATGGTAAGAATGAGGTTAGGCCGTACACCGGAAGTGACCCGGCTGTCCGGTGCGTCATAATGCTCCATCTGATTTTTGTCAAAGCCTGCCTCGCAAAGCCATTTCTCAAGGGCGGCGCATTTTTTTGATTCGCCGTCACCGCCGCTTTCTGGTGCGATTGCCGGAATCGAAGAAAGAACCCGCTCAAGCTCAATCATACCCTGCCTGTCGCCGGCAAGAGTTTCCTTTAATTTTTCAAGTGTATTCATTTTATTCTCCAGTAATTCTACATCATTCTTTTGGATATAAATTTAAACTCGTCAGTTTCCATTATATCATATTTCCAAGCAACTGTCAGAAGAAAAGAATACAAACATGGCAAATGAAAATGCAGGACAAAACACTTTCTTTCTGTTAAAATCGTCCTGCTTGAGGAAAAATATGCTGAGTTTTGAAAGTGATTACATTGAAGGTGCGCATCCGCTGATTTTACAGGCTTTAGAAAAATCCAATATGGATTCTCTTTCAGGCTATGGTTCTGATTCTTACACAAAATCTGCCAAAGAAAAAATTGCCTTGGCTTGTGGCCTTTCCGCAGACCAAAGTGACCAGGTGTATTTTCTCACAGGTGGCACTCAGACAAACCAGATTATAATTGACACAATGCTCCGCCCCTACGAAGGAGTTCTTGCCCTTGAAAGCGGACATGTCAGCATACATGAAGCAGGAGCCATCGAATTTACCGGCCACAAAGTCCTGACCCTTCCAGCTCACAATGGAAAAATGGATGCCGGGGAACTGGATTCCTACATTGAGACATTTTATGCAGACCAGAATCACGAGCACATGGTTTTCCCAGGCCTTGTCTACATTTCCCATCCAACAGAATACGGCACTCTTTACACAAAATCCGAGCTTACAAGACTGAGCGAAGTTTGCCGCAAGCACAATCTTCCCCTCTTTTTAGATGGTGCCCGCCTGGGCTACGGCTTAATGGCAAAGAATACCGATGTGACTTTGGCTGACATTGCCAGATTATGCCATGTTTTTTACATCGGAGGCACAAAGGTCGGAGCACTCTGCGGAGAAGCTGTTGTCTTCACAAAAAAGAATATGCCCCCTCATTTTGACAATCTGGTAAAAAAACACGGGGCACTGCTTGCAAAAGGCCGTCTTCTCGGCATTCAGTTTGACACTCTCTTTACCAATCAGCTTTATTTTAAAATCAGCAAAAACGCCATCGACCGTGCAGAAGAGTTGAAGGCTGCATTTGCCGAAAAAGGCTACGAATTTTATATTGATTCACCTACAAATCAGCAGTTCGTGATTCTTGAAAACAAAAAAATGGCAGAGCTTGCAAAAAAAGTCCGCTTCAGTTTTTGGGAAAAATATGATGAAAATCACACGGTTGTCCGTTTCGCGACAAGTTGGGCAAGCACAAAAGAAAAAATCGAATCCCTTAGGCAGCTCCTGTAAACAAGCAGAATATCGTTTTTTTGAATACTGGCGACATTTTTTGTCTCTTTAAACTTTCTTTTTCCTCCATTATACTAATTAGATTAAACAAGTTTATCAGCTTTTAATCCCACGCTCTTATTGGAGTTTTCTTTTATGGAAGAAAAGTCATTCAAACCCTTCATTTCCGCAGACCGTGTATTGCCAGAAATCACTCCGGTTTCAATCGGTCTGGGAATTATGCTTGCCGTTCTATTTGGTGCGGCAAACGCTTATCTGGGTCTCCGGGTCGGTATGACCGTCTCGGCTTCAATCCCAGCCGCCGTCCTTTCAATGGGAATTATCCGAATCATTCTCAAGCGAGATTCGATTCTGGAGAACAACCTTGTTCAGACCATCGGTTCTGCCGGTGAGTCTCTTGCAGCGGGCGCAATCTTCACCCTGCCGGCTCTCTTTATGTGGGCCAACGAAAGCGATGTAGTCTCAAAGCCATCTTTCTGGGTAATCGCTATCATTTCTCTTTGTGCGGCCCTGCTTGGTCTTATATTCATGGTTCCACTTCGCTCGGCTCTCATCGTCGAGGAGCACGGAGTCCTTCCTTTCCCGGAAGGAACAGCTTGTGCAGAAGTTCTTCTTGCCGGTGAAGAGGGCGGCGAAAAATCAAAAACCGTTTTCTCAGGCCTGGGAATCGCTGCCATCTACAAGTTCATTGCTGACGGTCTCTGTCTTTTCCCGTCAGAAATCGACTGGAGCATCAAAAAACTCGGAACTGGTTTCGGTGCTGATGTTCTCCCGGCTCTTGCCAGCGTCGGTTACATCTGCGGAAAAAAGATTTCTTCTTACATGTTTGCAGGCGGCGTAATCGGCTGGTTCGTCGTAATTCCATTGATCAGTTTCTTCGGCTCATCTTCACTATTCCCGCCAGCCAAAGCTCCTGTATCTGAGCTTGGTGCATGGGGAATCTGGAGCACTTACATTCGTTATGTCGGTGCGGGTGCCGTCGCAACTGGCGGTATCATCAGCCTTATCAAGTCTTTCCCGACAATCATCCGCACTTTCAAAAAGGCAATGAGCGGTTTCGGCCACAAAATTGAATCAGAAGAGAGAACTAACCGTGACCTTCCAATGAAAGGCCTTTTGATTCTCGCTCTGGCAATCATCGCCGTTATCTGGCTCTTCCCTGCCATTCCGGTCGGTCTTTTGGGAGCTGTAATCATCGTAATCTTCGGTTTCTTCTTCGCTACAGTTTCCAGCCGCATGGTCGGTCTCGTCGGAAGCTCAAACAACCCGGTCTCTGGCATGGGAATCGCAACACTTCTCATTGCAACAGCACTTCTCAAATCAACAGGTCACACTGGCGTAGCCGGAATGACAAGTGCAATCTGTGTCGGAACAATTATCTGTATCATCGCCTCAATGGCCGGCGATATGTCTCAGGACTTGAAGACAGGCTACATTCTCGGTGCAACTCCACGCAATCAGCAGATTGGTGAATTGATTGGATGTGTGGTCTCGGCTCTTGCTATCGGCGGAATCATGTATCTTCTTGACGCTGCCTGGGGCTTCGGCTCAAAAGAGCTTCCGGCTCCACAGGCCACTTTGATGAAACTTGTCGTCGAGGGCGTTATGGGCGGAAACCTGCCTTGGGTTCTGGTTCTCGTTGGCGTTGGAATTGCAGTCGCAATCGAAATCATCGGAATCCCGGTTCTCCCGGTCGCAATCGGCGTTTATCTTCCGATTCATCTTTCAACACCAATTTTCATCGGCGGATTGCTCCGTGCATTCTTTGGCAACCGAAAAGACGAAAAAGGCAAAGAAGTCACCGAAAAGGGAATCCTGTACGGCTCAGGCCTCATCGCTGGCGAAGGTCTTATCGGAATTCTGCTCGCTGTATTTGCGATTATCCCGCTTTCAAACGGAAAGTCTCTACTGCAGACAATCAACTTGGGCGGCCTTCTCGGAAATGTCGGCGGCGTGATTTTCTTTGTTTTGCTTTTGGCGTCAATCGTGTTCTTCACACGAAGCAAGAAAAAGGCAAAGTAAGAGGAATTAAAAAAAACAGGCTTCCAGTCGTGAAAACGGCTTATCGAAAGCTCAGCAAGAAAAAGGCAAAGTAATTTATTAGCTAAAACAAAAAAACGGTTTCCCGTCGGGAACGCAAGCGACCACGACAACGCTAGTGTTCGGACATCAAACTCGAGAGTAAGCAAAGCTCAATCGAGTTTGTGCCGCAACCCCGACTCCAACCGTCTTTTTGCATTTATTTAAGTTATTTGCCTTTTGCTTATTTTACATA
>DGTW01000066.1 GCA_002393835.1 Treponema sp. UBA4326 | reverse complement strand
ACGGCGGCCATGTCAAAGGGAAAAGGCCTTGACACCTTTGCCCGCCATTACCCGGACAGGTTTTTCGATGTGGGAATCGCGGAGGAACATGCCGTTACTTTTGCAGGCGGTCTTGCCTGTGGCGGAATGATTCCTGTGGTGGCCATTTACTCAACTTTCATTCAGCGTGCGATTGACCAGATTATCCACGATGTTGCCCTTTCCAATCATCATGTAATCTTTATGTTTGACAGGGCAGGGGCCGTTCCCAATGACGGAGAGACTCATCAGGGAATCTTTGACATAGCCCTTTTGCGCCCGGTTCCAAACATTGCTCTTCTTTCTCCAGCTACTGCCCTTGATTTGAGTCTTTGCCTCATGTGGGCCGTGAACGCAAAAAAGCCTGTGGCAATCCGTTATCCCAAGCTCTCATGCCCAAGCGAGCTTCCTTCTTTTGAGCAGGGCATTAGTGAGGGGCGGGGAGTTCTCCTTAAAAACGCAGAGTTTGCTCCTGAGCTGAGCGTTGATTTTGAGGAGAATGGCGGAAAATCTTCTGAAAAATCGCCTTTTAAAAAAGTGCTTTTGGTCTGCACCGGCGGCATCTTTGACGAGACTCTTGTTGCGGCGAGAAACCTTTTGCAGAAAGGCCTGAACACGGACATTTATTCTCTTCGCTTTATAAAGCCCTTCGACGAAAATTATTTCCTCTCGCTTGCGAAAAATTACGATGAAGTCGCCGTGATTGAGGACGGAGTTAAGACAGGCGGTGTGGGCGAATATATTGAAAACCTTCTTTTTGAGCACGATTACAGTAATGTAAAGGTCTTTGCCTTCCCGGAGCGTTTCTTCGGTCAGGGAACGAGGGCGGAAGTGCTTTCGGATGCTGGCCTTTCAGCTCGGAAGATTGTGGAGAGGATTGTTGGGCTGTAATAATTCTGTAGAGTTTGCCAATTGTATTAAATAGTGCTATATTTATTGGAGAATACAAGTTGTAGTTTTGGGAGGCGAAAAACATGTCAGATTTTCTTTTTGCTACTCCTTCTTTTATTGATGGAGTAATGAGTGTGATAGACTTATTTGGAGTTTCTCAGGAATACAATGATTCGCATTCAGAAGAATCTGCTGATTCAAGGGCAATCCGTGCGGATGTAAATGCTATAAAAGCGGATTTTATTAACGCTTACAAGTCTACGGTGGCTTCATATGCCTAAAAATAATCAAAAATCCGAGCGGATTCAAAAATCAAGAGCTAATCCTGAAATGTAGATTCTGATTCTTTTTTATTTTCTCCTCTATTTGCAAAATTCCTCACATAGTATTAGAATATTCTCATAATTAAAAAAGGGGGCGAACATAACAATGACACTTACGAACACCGCCCGTAGAAGCGACTTCTTTACTTCTTTACTTCTTTACTTCTTTACTTCTTTACTTCTTTACTTCTTTACTTCTTTACTTCTTTATAGATAGAACTGTCTCTAAAATATTTTACCGTGGGGAAACTATGCCCGAAAAATGCCGCTTGTGGCATTTTTCGGGCTTTATGTTTTTAAATTTCAATAAAAAGGAGTTTTTCGTATGAAAAAGTATGGAAAAATCGCCGCACTCATTGCGGGTGTGTCACTGGTGGTCGGCTTTGCCTCGTGCAAGGCTGATACAGAAACAGAGTATGTAGACCGAATCATTGAGAAAGAAATCAAGGTGAAAGCATCGTATGCTGCTTCTCCGATTTTCACTGCTACAAGTGACGAAGGAAAAGTGAATGTAACGATTTCATGTCCGACAGAAGGGGCTGCCATTTATTACACTACCGACGGCTCAGTTCCGACAGCGGAAAGCACACAATACACAACGGCTCTCACTTTTACTGAAGACGCAACGCTTAACGCTATTGCAATCAAGACTGGCCTTGAAAACAGCCCGGTAAGTTATGCAAAAGTATCAATTACAGAAAAGACTGTAGAAATTCCAACAGACAAGACAATCCACGACGCAGTCGTCGTGTACGCCTGGCTGCAGGACACAAGTGGTATTGGCTATGAAAAAAATGGGACTCGGTACGGTGGGGGAAATGTTGTTGCTGCTGCCGGAACAAAGTTTGCAGATCTTGCAAGTTTTGACTATTATGGTTTTACGGCAAAAGGGTTCGTGGAAAGCCTTCAGGCAGACGGAACTTATGTAGTGAATGTGTACTACGACAGAAACCCTGTAACCATCACAGTAACCGTAGGTGAAACGACGCTTACTTTTAAAGGTCTGTATGGAAGCGACATTGATATCTCCGACGTAGTCAGTGCAACTCCTGCAGGATATTTCATTGCATCTAGCGACATCCCTGCAACTTATCCTGCCGAGGATAACTCATACGGCTGCACCTTGGCTCAGCCTGCTGTTGCCGAATCTGACGGCTTTATAAAAGTTCCGAAAGGCAGCTTCAAGAGGGCTTCCGACTCTGGTGCAACAGAATACACAATCACCCTTAGCAAAGACCTGTATGTCTGCGACCACGAGGTGACACAGGGAGAATGGGAAAAATACATGACCTACTACGGCGAAGTGTACCCGGATGACGATTGGCATTACCGCCCTGAGACTTATTATGGAAAGGGCGAAAACTTCCCTGTTTACAATGTGAACTGGTACGAAGCAGTAATCTACTGCAACCTTCTGAGCATGGCGAAAGGACTTACCCCTGCATATTACATCACGATTGGAGAGGGCGAAGGAAGCAAAAAGACTGACCCTGCCGACTGGGTAGATACAGGGACTTTTAGATCAAACATCAAAAAAAATGATGATGGAAAATTCTATTATGATACTAAAAATTGGTCACTCTCAATTCTTAACTATACAGGCGAAGGTGATACAGACGGCGGAATCCGGCTCGACACCACTGCAAACGGATACCGCCTTCCGACCGAAGCTGAATGGGAATACGCAGCCCTCGGAAGCTACAAGGACAATGAGAACTGGAACGGCTACGGAGATAAGAGCAACACAAGTGGATATGTATTTGCAGGGTACGACGGAACGAATGCGGACAATATCGGAAAGTATGCCTGGTACTATTCTAACAGCAGCAGCAAGACTCACGAGGTAAAAGGAAAACTTCCGAACAGCTACGGACTGTACGATATGAGTGGAAATGTATGGGAATGGTGTAGCGACTGGTATGATGACTATTCAAGCAGTGACGAAAACGACCCGACAGGCTCGGCTTCCGGTAGCGACCGTGTCCGCCGTGGCATCTCTAAGGACGGCTACTCTTGGGACAGCTATGCTTCCTACTGCGTTGTGTCTTGCCGGAGCAGCAGCTCCCCGAACTCCCGCTACTCCAACATCGGTTTCCGCCTTGTTCGTAACGCAGAGTAACACCCTGGTGAGAGCAGTGTAAGGCTGGGCGTATGCAGGCAAGCACGGAGTGCGGCCGCGGAGCGGTGCCGGAATACGTACTGCATTACACTGCGAGATTGTGCGAGAAAAGAGAGAGAAAAATCAGCTTACAAGCTAAGGAGTTAAAACTTTATGGATTTGTCAATCTTTGGAAATGTGCCGGAACTGGTTACTGCGGCTGTGGCATTTGCTGGTGCTATTTTTGCTATCGTGCAGTGGCGCGGGAGCAATAAACTCAAACGAGCAGAATTCTTAAAGGAAATCACGGAGAAACTTCATAGTGACGAGAAAACTGCGGAGATTTTGTACAAAATAGAATATAGTGAACCTTGGTACGATGCGAATTTTCATAGCAGCCCGTTTGAAAAAGAAATTGATTCCTTCGTTGCGTTCGTAAATTACATTTGTTACCTTAGAAACTGCAAAATTATCAAAAAGGAAGAATTCCGCCTTTTGGCATACGAGGTTAAAAGGATTTGCGTTAATTTCGATATGCAAAGCTATCTTTGGAATTTGTATAACTTTTCAAAGAAAAACGGAAAAGACTGCTCGTTCCAGGAGCTTATTGATTATGCCAAATCAGAAAATATTTTCGATGTAGATTCCAGAGAAAACGAAAACAAATTTGAAAAAAGACTGAATTTTTAATAAGTTGCAGCATGACAAGGCTTATGGTAATGGCGGCAGGATTCCTTGCCGCTTTTTTTATGGCACTTGGAATGGGCTCTGCGTAAGGGATAGTAGGGGCGCGAAGCGTTCGCCGTTTACGGCGAATGGAGCCGAAAGGCGGAACCCCGAATAGCCCGACCCGCTGTAGGCGGGATACGCCCAATTGTCACAAACACACTATTCTAATCTCCCGAAATTTGTGTTACTCTCTGAACTATGAAAACCTTGAATTTAAAAAATCGTGCGGTAACTACCGGATTGCCCGCTTTTGTGATGGGCATTGTAAACGCTACTCCGGACTCTTTTTTTGACAAAAGCCGTGGCGGACTGGATGAGGCCCTTCGACTGATTGACGAGGGGGCGGACATCCTTGACATAGGGGGGGAGTCTACCCGGCCTGGAAGCAAGTATGTTGAAGCCGAAGAAGAGATTCGCCGTGTGATTGGCGTTATTGAGGGAGTCCGCAAGGTCTCTGACATTCCGATTTCTGTTGATACCCGCAAGTTTGAGGTGATGAAGGCGGCTTTTGAGGCCGGGGCTGACATCCTGAATGATATTTCTGCCCTTGAGGATGATGTCCGCCTTGCTCCTTTCTGTGCTGAGGCCGGGATTCCTGTGATTCTCATGCACAAGAGGGGAAATCCTTCGACCATGCAGAAAAATACAGTCTATGAGAATGTCTTTGACGAGGTGAACGAGTATCTTAAATCCCGCGTGGATTTTGCCCTGAAAGAGGGAATCGCTCCTGAAAAAATCTGGCTTGACCCTGGAATCGGCTTCGGGAAGAATGTACCTGACAATTTTGAGCTTATGAGGAGATGCGGTGAGCTTTTGGGCGGAAAATATCCTGTCCTTATGGCCCTTTCCCGAAAAAGCTGCATAGGGGAGGTGACAGGCCGGCCTGTTGAGGAGCGTCTTTCGGGGACTCTTACAGCCGATCTTCTTTCTGTTTTGGTGGGGGCATCGATGATTCGTGTGCATGATGTGGCTGCGGCTGTAGATTCGCTGAAAATTCTCTCTGCTTTTTGTGGTTAAAATCTAGAAAATCCTTTATAATGTTTTCTCGGAGTTTTAATTGAACGCTTTTGACGGATTACTGACGATTTGGAATATCATCAGGCCGATTGTTGATGTGGGAATTATGACCTTCCTGCTTTACAAGGCCTATCAGATTATCGTAAAGACCAATGCCATGCAGATTATCAAGGCCGGCATTATGGTTGGTCTTTTTTATGCCTTCGCATTCCTTTTCAAGCTCTCAACCCTGCTCTGGATTATGAACAAGCTGGCTCCGGGCTTTGCCATCGCCTTCGCCATCGTTTTCCAGCCGGAGCTTCGCAAGGTCTTCCTTAAAATCGGCCAGAACGAGCTTTTTACCTTCGGAAACAGAAGCCGCCATACCTATGTCGATACCGCCGTAGTCGCCGCCGAGACTCTTTCAAAGCTTAAAAAGGGTATGCTGGTGGTTTTCACCCGCCACACCCGCCTCGACGATATAATCGAGACAGGAACAAAACTCAACGCTGACATCTCTTCGGCCCTTCTGGTAACGATTTTCGGCCATGAGACCCCGCTCCATGACGCTGCATGTATTGTCCAGAACGGAAAGGTCCTTGCCGCCGGCTGCTTCCTTCCTTTGAGCGAGCAGTATGACATAAAAAAGACTTTCGGAACCCGTCACAGGGCAGCTTTGGGACTTTGCGAGACTACGGATGCCGTTGTTCTTGTCGTTTCCGAGGAGACTGGAGCCATAAGCCTTGCCTACGATTCAAAACTTCATTACGACCTGAAGCCTGCCCAAGTTACAAAAATGCTGGAAAGTTTGCTTGAAGTTTCCGCCGCCCAGAGAACAATTGAGGATACAATCGATGAAAGCAAAGCAAGTATTTGATAAGTTAATTGAAAACTGGCAGGTAAAGGCAATCTGCTTCGTCATCTCCCTCTTCCTCTATGTGATTTATCAGAATCAGAGCGTGGATAAAAAGGTATTTTCTGTTCCTCTTTCAGTTGAGTCGAAAAACGGCTTTGTCTCTATTCAACCCCATCCCCGCACGGTGGCCGTTTCTGCCCGGGGTAAGGCCGAGGAGCTGGCCCAGGTTCGTGAGAGCGACCTCAAGGCCTACATTGATTTGACTTATGTCTCAAAGGACGGAAGCTATGATTTTCCTGTCCTTCTTACTCTTTCTGATTCGGCAAGCGTGCTCAATCCACTTGAACTGAAGGTCACGCCTGAGAGCGTCCGCCTCCGTGTCGAAGAAGAAATCACTTCTTATGTTGATGTAATTCCTTTGATAAGCGGAAAACCTGCCTACGGTTATTCAATAAAATCAGTCTCGGTTTCTCCTGAGCAAATTCCGATAACCGGCCCCAAGACCATGATTGAGAATTGCAAGTCCCTTCAGACCCTCAATGTCACCAGTTCCAACGCAAAAAGAAGTTTTACCTCAAAGACAAAGGTTGAGAAAAAGGGATTTTTCATAAAGCATGACGATATCGATGTCTCTGTCACTGTGGAAATCGAGGAGCTGAGCGGAAGCAAGAAGTTCACGAAACTTCCGGTAAAGGTGGTGAACCTTTCCCCAAATCTGGAAATCCGCGGAATAAGCAGCGATGTTACGGTAACTCTTTCAGGCTCTCTCGTGTCCCTGGATTCTTTCAAGCCGGATGAAAAATTCGTCACGGCTGATGCCTCTTCAATTACGGCTCCGGGAACTTTCTATCTCGCCCTGTCTTATTCAGTTCCCAAGCGTTTTACCCTTGCTGACGGCTACACCAAGAACATTCCTATTACATTCAACCTTAAAAAAACTGAAGAAGCTGCTCCTGAAACTCATAGCGAGCCGATTGAGGAAAAAATCACTGTCGTTGAGGGAGAGGCCGGTGAGCTTGATGAAAAAGTCGAAGAGGAAAGAAAAGAATGATTTTTGGCCTGGGAACAGACATAGCTAAGGTCTCTCGCTTTGAAAAATGGGTCAAAAATCCAGAAATGATTGCCCGATTTTTTAATCCATGCGAAATTGTAGAAAATTCCGGAAGTCTTGAAGGTGGAAGGAGACTGGCCTTTCTCTGTGAGCATTACGCTTCCCGCTTTGCCGCAAAAGAGGCTTTCGCAAAGGCTTTGGGGACTGGCTTTGTTGGGCTGGAACTTTCAGATTTTGGAATAGTAAAGAATAAGCAGGGAAAACCGTCATTTTTTTTGGGTGAAAAAACCCTTGCTCTTGTTGAAAAAATATGCGGAAAGGGCTGTAAAGTCAGTCTTTCCATTTCACATGAAAAAGAATTTGCTGTATCATTTGTAGTGATAGAGTGCCTTGATTAAGGCTTGCGGGGGTTGCGTTATGAACAGAAAGTCCTTTGGTTTTGGCGAGGAGCCTGAAAAAAAGCCGAAGATCTCCTATTGGTCCAAGACGAAGTGCCGCTGTCCTGTGTGTCAGAGAGACTTTGAAAAGGAAGAAATGCTTACCGGAAGCGGGCGAATGAATGCCGGTGATTTGACTGATGAGCTTCACAGAAATTACATTCCCTCCGAGAAGTATGGTGCAATATATCCTCTCATTTATGCTGTGGGTGCCTGTCCACGCTGTCACATTGCCCTTTTGTGGAAGGATTTTGAGGATATTGCTGATAAGCCTTCCATTGATGCCCTTCGGGATGAAGACGAAAAACGCAAGAAAATGGTCTCAACGATTTTCCCCCACTATGAGCTTACCAGGGAGCGTAACCTTTTGGACGGAGCCGCCATGTATTATCTTGCCCTTCTTACCTACGAAAAGGTTGATGTGGCTTATGCTCCCACTTTCAAGCGGGCTTTGATTTCCCTGCGCCTCGCATGGATTTGCAATCACCTCAACGAGGTCATTCCGGGCTACAACTATGATTTTGTTGCAAGTGTCTTCTATAAAAAAGCTAATTTCTTCTACGAGCAGGCCGTCCTTAATGAGACCAATCGCTCGGAGACTATTGCCGGAGTCAACAATTTCGGGCCTGACATTGACAAAAATTACGGCTATGACGGAATGGTTTATCTCTGCGGCTTGCTGGAGTACAAGTACGGTCAGACTGACGATCTTCCCCTGCGCTACAAAAAACTTGACGAGAACAAGAGGGCTATAGCCAGAATTTTCGGTCTTGGAAAGTCATCAAAGGCAAAGCCAGGCCCCCTTCTTGAGAATGCAAGAAACCTCTACGACAATATTACGGATGCGTTAAAAGAAGCCAATACCATTGACTTCGGTGACGATGATGAAGAGTAGTATGCGGAACATTCTTCTTACCGTTTCCTATGATGGAACGGATTTTTGTGGCTGGCAGAGACAGGACAAAAGCGATGGCGGGCGGCCAGTAAGGACTGTTCAGGGAGAAATCGAAAAGGCCCTGGAGAAGATTCACAAAGAACATGTCAACCTGACAGGGAGCGGCCGCACTGATTCTGGCGTTCATGCCTTTGCTCAGGCCGCAAATTTTTATTCACCCATAGACTCGATTCCAGTCGAAAAATACATACCGGCAATAAACGCTTTTTTGCCAGATGACATAAGGATTGTCGGCTCCAGTGAGGTCGCCCAGGATTTTTCTTCCCGATTTTCGGCTACCAGTCGTACCTACAGGTATTTTATACACACCGGAAATCCTTTTGCCAGTGAAATGCGTTTCGTATGGCCGATTCATCATAAGCCTGACATCACTGTCCTTAA
>DGTW01000236.1 GCA_002393835.1 Treponema sp. UBA4326 | reverse complement strand
TAAATAGAAGCGACAACAGCCAGCTCGCAATTACTGCGGCCAGCCTTGCTGTTATGGCAGCCCTTAAATCAAAAGGAATCGAGCCAAGTGCCGCAATGGGCTTCTCTTTGGGCGAGTTCCCTGCTTTGTATGCAGCCGGAATCCTTTCTTTTGAGGACGTTATCAAAGTTGTCTGCCAGCGCGGCTCAATCATGCAGAAAGTATGCGAGCAGATCGCCGAAGAATACGCCGGAAATGCTCCTGGAATGAGCGCAATCCTCGGTTTGCCACCAGAGAAAGTTGAAGAAATCGCTAACGGAATCGAAGGCGCTTATGCCGCAAACCTCAACAGTGTCAAACAGACAGTAATTTCTGGAACCGCTGATGGTCTTACAAAGGCAGAGGAGGCCGCAAAAGCAGCAGGTGCTCGCCGAACAGTCCGCCTTGCAGTTGCAGGTCCATTCCACTCACCGCTCATGCAGCGTGCAGCCGACAATTTCAAGGTTGCTTTGGAGCCATACACATTCTGTGATCCGAAAATCACTCTTTTCTCAAATGTCACAGGCAAAAAAGTCACAGAGGGTGCTCCTGCAAAAGTAAGCGCAGTTGACCACCTCACTCATCCGGTTCGCTGGACAGACGAAGAGAAAGTCCTTGCCGACATGATTAAAGAAGATTCAGCAAACGAGTGGGTAATCCTCGAAGTAGGACCAGGCAAAGTTTTGAGTGGCCTCTGGGGTCAGACAGAACTCGGCGCAACTCTCGCATGTACACCGGTGAATACTGCTGAAGGAATCAACGGACTGTAAACTTTGAAACCACAGATTACACAGATGGCACAGATTAGATTCTTTGTGTGTCATGCTTTTTGAATGATATCAAGTTTTCTTATAAAACGTAATTTATAATTTTCAGTTTTAGGATAAACTTGATGATTACAAAATGCATTTGAAATACGATATTTATAATCTGTGTTAATCTGAGACATCTGTGGTTAAAAATTAAAAGGAGAAATTTATGTTGTTGAAGAATAAAAAAGCACTTGTGACAGGAAGCAGCCGGGGAATTGGCAAGGCTATTGTTGAGGCATATTTGAAGAACGGGGCTGAGGTTTGGGGCTTGTGCTCAAAGCCAAGTGCCGCCAAAGCGGATTTGGAAAAGCTTGCCGCTGATAACGGTGTCGCTTTCCACGAGATTTACGCTGATGTGGGAAACGCGGAGCAAGTCACTGAGGTCGTAAAGGCTGCTCTGGCTGAGGCCGGCACATTCGACATTCTTGTGAACAATGCAGGAATCACCCGCGACGGTCTTTCTTTCCGCATGAAGAAGGCAGACTGGGATGATGTAATCCGCATCAACCTTACAAGTGTCTTCCTTATCAGCCAGATTGTTTCAAGCAACATGATTCGTGCAAAAGACAAATCTTGCTCAATCATTAACATGGCTTCAATCGTTGGGCTTCACGGACAGGGCGGTCAGGTCAACTATGCGGCCTCAAAGGGCGGAATCATCGCTTACTCAAAGGCCCTGGCAAAAGAAGTGGGAAGCCGTGGCGTTCGCGTAAATGCAATCGCACCGGGCTTCATCGAGACTGATATGACTGCCGTTCTCAAAGACGACATGAAAGCCCAGTGGGTCGAGGGCTTGCCGTTGAAGCGGGCAGGAAAGCCAGAGGACATCGCAAATGCGGCTCTCTTCCTTGCCAGCGATTTGAGCACATACATCACAGGTCAGGTGCTTGGCGTTGACGGCGGCATGGGCTGCTAATGCCCTGCAGGAGGCAGGGATAAAGCAAAGAGAGAAATTCTCGTACGAATCCAAAAATCCATGGATGGATTTTTGGTTCGAAAAATTCTCGCGGGATTTTTTTCAGCTTTTTTGACGCGACCTCCTGTCGCTATTTATCCTTAGCGGAATGTGACCTCCTGTCGCTGATTTTATTTAACTGGTCTTGCTTCGGTGAGGCCAGTTTTTTTGTGTAAGAGGAGACTCCGGGTCAAGCCTGGAATGACAGGGAAGCGAGTTCTGGCGGGCGTTATTCCTTGACCTTCCAGCCCAAAAGCCCCTTTCCCTCACTAGAGAAGACAAGAGCTACCTTGTACATTTTCTTTCCGCTGACAGAAAATCTTTGTGAATATCCGTTGGCGTCAATCTGGGCCAGGGCTTCTTCCGCGACCTGCTCGAATGGCCGTCCCTTGTCCATTTTCAGCTCGAAGATGAAAACGCTGTCTTTCGAGGCCACAACGACATCGCTCCGGCCAGAGATGTTTTGCAATTCTGAGACCACCCGCCAGCCTGTCATGCGGAACATGAGATGAGTGACCGACTCGTAGTAATTCTCGCACATGTCCTTTTTGACCACGGTGGGAAGGTCTGCTATGGCGGACTTGATGATGTTCATGGCACGGTCGAGATTTTTGTCACGCAGTGCGACTCGCAAATTGTTGATTTCAAGGCCGATGTCGTCATAGGGCACCGTGATGAATTTTTTAAGCAGGACATCAAGAAAGCCTTCTTCCACTTCCTGATTGGGAAAGTCCAGCTTGTAGAGGCGGGTTTCTTTCTCAAAATCCTTAATCGTAAGGTAGCCGCTCTGGTAAATGACCGGGAGCATGTTCTTTGAGTCCGGGTCGTAGTTCTTAAATTGATTTTCGTTCGCAAATCTTCCGTTTACGATGTTTGTAAGCTCAACCGGCTGATTTTGGAGCGTTTTTACCAATAAAGACGGCGTGCCGCTCTCAAACCAGTATGAGCCGAAATCCTTGTCGGAAAAGCACTTTAAAAGGCAGAATGGATTGTAAACGCCCTCAACATTGTGGGTAAAATGATAGCCGTCGTACATCTGGGCGAGCTTGGCCTTTGTTTCTTCAAGGCTCATTTCCTGCTCTTCGGCAAGGGCTTCAATCTCCGGCATAAAATACTTTTCCAGCTCATTTTCCGAAACGCCACAGATTGAAGAATAGCTTTGAGTAAGGCTGATGTCGTTGAGCTGATTGAGACCTGAGAAAATGTTCACATGGCTCACCTTCGTGATTCCCGTGATGAACAAAAAGCGGATGAACTGGTCACAGTCCTTTAACGGGCTGTAAAAACTGCGCAACTCCTGACGGTTCTGCTCCTCGTATTCGGTGTAGAGCGCGTCCAAAATTGGCTTGTCGTATTCGTCGATTAGGATGACGACCTGTTTTCCTGTCTTTTCATAGGCAAAATGAATGAGGTTGTCCAGACGAACTGACGGATTTTCTGACTTTTTTTCAAAAGTAAAAAAACGCTCGTGCTCACTCAAAATGTTGTCAATGACGGCAAGAAGATTGTCGCGGGATTCGTAGGAGCTTCGCCCGAAACTGATTTTTATAACAGGATATTCAACCCAGTCCTTTTCCAGCTTTTCAATGGCGAGCCCTTTGAACAAATCTTTTTTGCCAAGGAAGTAGGCTTCAAGTGTTGAAAGCAAAAGGCTTTTTCCGAATCGGCGTGGGCGGCTCAAAAAATAGGGTTTTCCTTCGGTGGCAAGCTTGTAGACAAGATGAGTCTTATCTACATAAACAGCACCGCGATTGCGTAAATCCTCAAAATCCTGAATGCCGATTGGCAGAAATCGATTGGTCATACAAAAATTATAGCACAGGCAAGTAAATCTTTCTATAAAATTGCCGCGTCTTATTTTCCGTCTTCTTCCAAGCCAGCCTCTATATCTTCATCCCCATCACTTTCTTCGTAATCTTCACCATCTTCCGCTTCGTCAAAATTTTCTTCGTCTCCGTCCTCATCGTCGTCATCGTCGTCATCGTATAGCTCAAAGAGAATGTCGCTTAGCTGGGAATATTTTTCTTCGTCTTCTTTGAGTTTTTGGGGATTTCTTCCATCGATTATAAAATTATCCTGATAGTTTTCCAGACATTCTGCGATAAAGGCAAATTCGTCTTCATCAAGTTCTTCGTAAAGTGAATCGATTCCCTTGATTTTGGGGACGATGTAGCTTAAAAGTTCCAGAACTTCCTCGTAGTCCTGGCGGATTTCCTTGCTGGCCTCGCTTTCGCCCTTTTCGTCATCAAGTTCTTCTTTTATCTGCGTCTGTATTATTGATAGTGATTCAATCAAAAGTTCGTCGTCGGTCATTTTCTTCCCCTTTTCCCGAATGTGACAATCATAGCAATGAATCTATTTTTTTTCTACATCGTCAGCTTTTTCTCACTTGAACAAAATGACAAAAAATGATATTTTGTCATAATAAAGTCGTACAAAAACACATCCGTGTGTTTTTGTACTCCGACGAGTTTTGCTGCACAAAAACTCGCAGGATTAAATTAGTTTTTATTGACGCGGCATCCATGCCGCTAACTTAAAACAGGAGATTTTTATGAGAAGAGTAGTTGTAACAGGACTTGGATGTGTTTCACCATTGGGAAACTCAGTTGATGCCACATGGGCTGCAATCAAAGCTGGAAAAAGCGGAATCAACACAATCACACATTATGACAATGCAAACTTCAAGGTAAAATATGCAGCTGAGGTAAAAGATTTCAAGGCAGCTGACTATATGGATTCTTCTGCTGCCCGCAAAATGGCTTTGTACACACAGTACGCCGTTGCTGCCGCTAAAATGGCTCTCGAAGATTCTGACCTTCTCGGAAAGGCAGACATCCTCGAAGATACTTCTGTTTACCTCGGTGTCGGTATCGGCGGTCTCGAAGTCACAGAGAACACAATGAAGGCTTACTTCGACTCAAATCAGACCCGTATGTCACCGATGACAATTCCTATGCTCATTCCAAACGAGGGTGCTGGTAACATCTCAATGGCTTTCGGTCTCCACGGAGCAACACACACTGTCGCTACAGCCTGTGCTTCTGGAACTGACGCAATCGGAAACGCTTTCGATGAAGTCCGCTCTGGCCGCTACGATGTAATTCTTGCAGGTGGTGCAGAAAGCACTCAGTGTGGTTACGCAAACCTAGGCTTCTCAATGCTCCACGCCCTTTCTTCAGGCTACGCTGACGACCCGACAAAAGCAAGCCGCCCCTTCGACAAAAAACGAGACGGCTTCATCATGGGTGAAGGCTCAACAATCCTCGTTCTCGAAGAGTATGAGCACGCAAAGGCACGAGGAGCTAAAATCTACGCTGAGGTAGCAGGTTACGGCGCTTCTTCAGACGGCTACCACCTTACAGCCCCCAACCCGGACGGAGTTTGCGGTGCTAAATGTATGACAATCGCAATGAAAGATGCTGGCGTTAAACCAGAGGAAGTCACATACTACAACGCTCACGGAACATCAACAAAACTCAACGATTCCGGCGAGACAAAAATGCTCCACATCGCTTTCGGTGAGGCTGCAAAAGGTCTTCACATTTCTTCAACAAAATCAATGACAGGTCACTGTCTTGGTAACGCAGGTTCCCTTGAGGCTATGATTTGCGTTAAGGCAATTCAGGATTCATACATTCCTGCAACAATCAACCTTGACGAGCCTGATGTAGAAGGCGGCTGTGACCTCGATTACACACCCAACAAGGGGCTTGAAATGCCGGTCAATGTAGCCATGAGCGCAAACTTCGGCTTCGGCGGCCACAACGGCTGTCTGGTATTCAAAAAGGTACAGTAATAGTTAGAAGTTAGGAATTAGGAATTAGGAGTGAGGAGTTGGGGGCTACGGCTTTGCCGTCGGGCTTTGCGCGGTTCCGCTACCGCTCCATTCTCGGTGCTTTCGACAAGCTCAATCACCGAGAACGCTAACGCGCCACTCCAATCCCTAGCCCGTTTGCTATAAAAAAGGGAATCTCTAAAAAAACGCTGGAAGCGAGTTTTTAGAGATGACCAAAATCATTGGAGAAAATTATGGAAGCATTTACTGATATTGAGTCGCTTTTGCCGCACCGTAAGCCTTTCCTTGTTTGTGGATTCAATCGACAGCTACGATGAGAACGGCTGCGTTTGCCACCGCAAATTTACTGACGAGGATTTTTTCTTTAAGGGACACTTCCCTGAGTATCCTGTAGTTCCAGGCGTTATTTTGATTGAGACAATGGCTCAGGGCGGCGGTGCGGCCCTTTCTTTGCAGAAAAAGTTCGACGAAGGAAGCCTCTTCTTCCTTGCGACCGTAAACAATGTCAAATTCAAGCATCAGGTTCGACCGGGCGACAAAGTCCGCATGGAAGTAACCAACAAGCGCTGCACCAAGAACATGGTCGTTCAGTCAGGCAAAGCATTCGTCGGTGAAACATTATGCGCTCAAGCCGAGTGGATGTGCCTTGTAGGAAAAGGTGACGCAAAGTAAAAAAATTGTGCGCACAGACAGAGTGGAGTACGGATATGCTAAATAGCTGACCTTTGGGAAAAAAGAGATTGAAAGAGGAAAAGAGACCTTTTATAAAGGTGTCTTTTCCTCTTTTTTTGTTTTAAATTCTGAGAGATTTTTGGTTAGAAGTGCTCTTCTACAAATTTGTTCACATACGGCATAAACTCAGACTTCATAATTTCTCGTATATTACAAACTGAATGTGATGAATTTCGCAAAAAAAGGTCAGCAGGATGAATTTCAAGCGCATCCGTCATTTTAAAAAGTAAATCGAATGACGGAAATTGCCGTGCACACTCAATGCAGCCGATTGTTGCTGCTTGACAACCGCAGAGCTCTGCCAATTTTGCCTGTGAATATCCTTTTAAACTACGGTAATACTTTAAGTTCGCGATAAAATCAGCCTGATAAGACATTTTATACTGATTATAAATTAGGATTTTTTCTCTTTAAATTGCTTTTAAATTAGTGACAGTTTTTAATTACTGCGTTAAAATTAGTAAAAGTTAGAAATACCTTTGTTTAGCTTATGGAGATGCCACATTTGCACAGGAAATTGGTTGTATGAAACGCAGGTTTTCTTTTTTTATTTTTATGATTCTGTGTGCTTCTTGTTTTGCGAAACAAGAAATTGATGAAACGCTTTTGACAGTCGGCAGTGATGTTGTTGCGCGTTGTGAAGATAAAGAAATCCTCGCAGTGTTGTCTTTTGAATCCGAAACGACTGATATGAGCGATTATCTGGCGACTCAATTGACAGCACTTATTATGGAAAACTCAACATTGCGTGTCGTTACTCGACAATACATGGATAAAATTAATGAAGAACTTGACTATCAGTATTCGGGCTATGTAAGTGATGCTACGGCTCTATCTCTTTGTGAGCGATTAGGGGCGCAGAAAATCATTTTTGGTCAGATTGATGAACTTGATAATGCTTATGTGCTGCAAGTTAAAATGCTTGATGTTGAGAGTGGAGCGTATGCTCTTTTCAAAAAATATGAAATTTTTCGTTCGGCAAAAACGGAACAACTTTTTCATCATGCGTCAAAAATTTACAAATCGTCTTTCGGGCTTATTTTTGAGGCGAACAAAAATTCGATTTCGCATATTTCCCCTGCGGTCGGGCTTTCTTTTGATTACAATGTGACCCGAAAATTCTCTCTGGGAATAAAGACCATCGTCAGTTACGATTTTTTGAATGACGACAACACGATTTTTGCATTTGAACCGCTTGCTGTTTTCCGTTGGTATGCTGTTTCTCCGTCTGGTGAACCGAGCGCAGGACTGTTTCTTGAAGGACAGGGAGGAGCTGATATGCTGCTTGTGAATTCAGAATTAAAGCCTGTTCCGAGTGCGGGTCTGGCAGCAGGTTATCGCATTGCAGGCAGAAAATACTATTTTGAGCCGACTGTGCGCGGTGGGTATCCGTACTTGTTTGGCATTGGTTTTGCTTCTGGCTTCCGATTTTAGCAGAGGGGAGTTTTATGAAAAAACTTGGGATTCCAATATTTTTTATTTTGCTTTCATTTTTCTTTAGTTCATGTGACAATCCTCTTTTTATTGATGCCGCTGAATTGTATCAAGTCAGCTTTGAGACGAATGGCGGCACTTCCATTGATTCGTATCGGACAAATGAAATAGAAAAATCTCCTAAAACAAGCAAGGACGGTTACACCTTTATCGCATGGTACAAGGATTCAAAGCTCACTGAAAAAGTCGATTCATTTCCGTTAAAAATAAAATCTGATATCAAACTGTACGCAAAATGGAAGCAGAATTTTCTCGTCACATTCGTAACGAACGGTGGAACTTCTATAACGGAAATGAATACGCTTATGACGGCATATCTCTATACATCACCGATTACCGAACGTAAAGGCTATGAAGTGACAGGCTGGTACACTAATGCGGGATTTACTGGCGAACCCGTAACTTTTCCATATGATGTGAGCGCCCCCGTGACCTTTTATGCAAAATGGGAGCCTGTTTTTACGGTAACCTTTGTCACCAACGGTGGAACGGCTCTTGCGGCAAAAAAAACGACAGCAATAAAAGTCGCTCCTGTGTCAGCGCGTGATGGATATACGCTTGTCGCTTGGTATGCGGATGAGGAACTGACAGAGACTGTTTCTTTTCCTTTTGAATTGACTCAAAACATGGCTTTGTATGCGCGATGGGAAAAAAATTACACGATCAATTTTGAGTCAAACGGTGGATCGAGTTTTCCCTCTCAAACGACATGGTGCATTGAAAAAGGGTCAGAGCCAATAAAGAACGGCTATAGTTTTGGCGGTTGGTACACAAACGGAGATTTTGCTCCGACTACAAAAGTATCTTTTCCCTTTTACCTGAACAGTAATGTGACGCTTTATGCAAAATGGAATCACTATGATTATGCGGTAACCTATGTGCTGGACGGCGGGTACAATCATTCTGAAAATCCAGACGGGTATGACAAGGAAAATGCGGCGATACCTTTGCATGAACCGACTCGCAACGGCTGTGATTTTTTAGGTTGGTATGAAAATGCGGACTTTTCTGGCAGTGCAGTTACCGAGGTACCCGCTGATTCAGCAGAAGATAAAGTGTATTACGCAAAGTGGCGACTGCTTACCTATTCGATTACATATGTGCCGAACGGGGGAAGCCTGGAAACTTCATATCAGACATCATACACGATAGATACAGAAACATTTGCACTGAAAGTACCGGCGAAAAACGGATATAATTTTGGCGGTTGGTATGAAACGTCAGATTTTGCTGGAAAAGCTGTTACGGAGATTGAAAAAGGCTCGTTTGGAACAAAGATTTTTTTCGCAAAATGGACGACAACAGCGTATGCAATTAGCTATGAGTTGAACGGTGGTATACTTCAAGAGCCGAATCCAGAGAACTACGACATGGAAACGGAAACATTTGTGCTGAACGCCCCCGCTCGAATGGGGTATAGTTTTGGTGGTTGGTATGAGAGAGCAGATTTTTCGGGAAATGCCGTTATAGAGATTTTGAAAGGCTCGTATGGAGATAAAGTTTTATATGCAAAGTGGAATGTGATTACCTATTCGATTACATATGTACTGAACGGGGGAACGAACAGTACCAATAATCCTGCCAGTTATACAATAGAGACGGAAACAATTACATTAACGCCACCGGTTTTTGATGATGAGCATTTGGGAACATGGTATGAGAATGATGGTTTTTCTAGAAATGCAGTTTCTCTGATTGCGAAAGGTTCTTATGGCGATAAAACTTTATATGCACGTAAAGAAAGCAATAATGCAGAATTGGCAAGACTGTCTTTCTATGGAAACGAAATAACTGTTTATGACAATGCAGATGACCGTAATGAAATAGCATCCAATGTGAATATTCATGAATATTATATTGAATATCAAAGCGTAGGTACTTCTGCGAATGTAGAAGCATCATTTAGCATTATTGCTATTCCTAAAGAAAGTACAGCATCGATTTCATTGAGCAATAAAAATCCTAATTTAAAAATAAAAGCATTAGACAGCACTCAGCAAGATGTGACATTGACGGTTACGGCAGAGGATGGTGAGAGTACGAACACATATTTGATACATGCAGTTCGGGTGTTCTCGTATTCAGATGCATGTGAAGCACTTACGGGAAGAAATTGTGCTATGCTCGTAAAGATTATTGACACTCCTTCAAATATAAAACTTAAGAGAGTTTATTCAGACATTTATGAAGACCCAAACACACACCTTTTTAGAAGAGATTTATCTGATACACTTTTGAGTAAAGCACTTGATTCTGAGAGTTTTTATGTGGTAGTAGACATTTCTGATGTTGCACTTGCTAACATTGGAAGTTATGCATTTTCTGGATGCAGATCTCTAAAGAACGTATTATTGCCAGTTGCATTGGATACTGTTGATGAATATGCATTTTGGGCAAGTGGAATTACAGAGATAACGATTCCTGAAAGCGTGACTAGCATAAATAATAATGCTTTTGAATCTTGTCATAGTCTATCTGATGTTAAATTATCAAATTCTATAACATACATAGGAGCACATGCTTTTGAATCTTGTGTTTTTTCTTCGATACGGCTTCCGAATGCATTAACGACTATTGCTACTCGTGCGTTTTCATATTGTGCTAATCTTACGCATATAGAGATTCCAGCATCTGTGTCAACTATAGGTTACGATGCTTTCAGGGAGTGCTCTAATTTAACAAGCATTGTATTTGAAGACTCTGAAAGTATTTGGTTTTATACAGGACATGCATTAGGCTCCTCTAACGCAGGAACTAGAGTGGGATGTATGAACAGTGGGGGAACAAATGCAGATTTGCTTGTAAAAAAATATTATAACTTCAATTGGTACAATTCAAATTATCGAAATTACTGAGTGGTAAGTTTCTTTACCATAGAGAAGAAACATAAGGAGGTGAAAACTATGACAGACATAAAAGAGCAATATTGTGTATATCTATCGAAAAAGAAAAACTATGCGGACTCTACTGCCCGCAGCTACAAATCATTTGTAAAAAGAATTGCCGAGCGCGAGCAATTGAGTGATTTGCAATTTGTCGAGTCAATCAACGAGATTATTCATAAGTATGACACGGGTGGAGTAGAAGAAGATTTCGGCAATCAGGGCAAACGAACTGCCATAAACGCTTTGTACAGATTCAAGGAATTTATGGAAGACGAGCATATTGGAAGCCAAATTGAGGTGGCGGCAAAGAAATATTTTGCTGACAACAATATTGTGTATCAAACGAAAAAGCAAACACCACAAATTCCTGAAGAGGTGTATGCGCAGAAACGCAAACAAATGATGGAAAAAAGGGAGTATTTTGCAT
>DGTW01000203.1 GCA_002393835.1 Treponema sp. UBA4326 | reverse complement strand
ATGCAGGAGCTTTACAACTACTACAAAGACAACTCAAAGTGGGACACGGCTATCGATATCCTCAAGCTCAACCTTACAATCGATCCAAAAGATCCATGGGCACGCCGGGAAATCGCAGAGTGCTACGCAAAAAAATACGCAAATCACAGCCATGTAGACGAATACATCCGCTCTTCAGACCTTACACAGAGCTACCGCAACGTCTTCGAAGCTATTTCTGACTTTGAAAAGCACATTGCCTTCGATGTACGCCACTTTGTCTACCACCGCACATGGGGAGTTGGCGTAATCACAAAGGTTGAAAACGACACGCTCACAATCAACTTCGGAAAAGCCGGCAAAAAGGAAATCTCCCTCAAAATGGCCGTCAACGCATTGCAGCCGCTTTCTCGTGACCACATTTGGGTTATCAAGGCAACAGTCGGCTCAAAATCTTCAAATTTCAAGACAAAGGAAGAGCTTGCCAAAGAAATCAAGACAAACAAGGAATGGGCTCTCAAAACCATCATCAAGAGCTTTGACAACAGCTGTGACTTCAAGAAAATCAAGGCAGAGCTGGTTCCATCGATTCTCTCGCCAAGTGAATGGACGAGCTGGAACAGCGGCGCAAAGAAAGTCCTCGAATCAGACTCAACTTTCGGCGTAAACCCGAATAACATCAACGAATACACAGTCCGAGACAGGGCTATCACCCCTGAAGAAAAATACTCAAACGAGTTCAAGGCTCAGAAAGCCTTCTTCGCCCGAATCGACATTCTCTACAAATTCATCGAGGACGAGGCTACGGACAAAGAAAGCGAGCTTCTTGCAGATATGTTCAGCTACTTCACAGGCTTCCTCAAATCATTCAACGAGGTTGACGAGCAGGTTATCGCCTCATATCTCGTCGTTCAGGAAGTCGGAAAGGAAGTTCCAAGCCTTGCATTCCAGAGCAAGTACACATTTGCCCAGCTCTACGGAGAGCTTGACTCACCAAAAGAAATGTACACTGTTCTCAAAGGCTCAAAAAAAGGCGACCTTCGCTCGGCATTCCTCGAAGCCGTCAAAATGCTTCCTAACTGGGAAGACGAGTACATCAGAATGTTCCCTGCCATTCTCCGCAAAGAAGCCCTCAACGCAATCATCAATGCAGGTCATGCAGACAAGGTACAGAAACTGGCAGCAGAATCATTCGAGGATTTCAGGACTTATCGCGATGTAATTCTCTTCCTCTTTGACGAGTGCAGCGAGGAAGACTGGTTCAAGGCAGCTCAGGTTCCTCTCCAGAAGCAGCTCATTGCCATCGTAAACATCATCTCACAGTGCTTCCGTGAGATTGACAACCATGTAGAGTCAACAGAGAACAAGAAAATCATCAAGAACGCATGCAAGATGCTCTTCAGCAAAGATGACAACAAATATGCAAACTACATGCTTTCTTGCGACGAAGAGCAGATGTCTCACATGTACACTCTCGTGGACGACATCAGGGATCTGGACACATTTGAAGGTGCAGAAACCGTCAAAACCCAGCTCCGAAACAAAATTCTCGAAAAATACCCGGACTACAAATTCCACACAACAGAAGAAAAGTCTGCGGCACCAAAGGGAATGCTTGTCACAGCAAAGAAACTCGAAGAAAAACGCAACCTCGTCGAGAAGATGCAGGATGTGGATATCCCGGCAATCGCAAAAGAAGTTGCCGAAGCAAAGGAAAAGGGCGACTTGAAGGAAAACGCCGAGTACATCGCTGCAAAAGAAGCTCAGCACAAACTTGGCAACGACCTCAAACGCCTTCAGGAAGAGCTTGCCCGTGCTGTTGTTTTCGACCCGACAACCGCTACGACTTCCCTCATCTCTTTCGGAACAAAAGTCACATTGCTTGACAAGGCTTCTGGAAAAGAAGAAGTTTACACAATTCTCGGACCATGGGAATCAGATCCAGAGAACGGCGTAATCTCTTACATGTCTCCTTTCGGAAACGCAATCCTCGACCACAAAGTCGGAGACGAGCTCCGCTTCACTATCAACGAGCACAAATACGAGTTTGAAGTCAAAAAGATTGTTATTGCAAAGGTGTAATGTAAAACAAGGCTTTTAATCAAAAAACACGAATTGCCCTAGTGTGATTCGTGTTTTTTTTATTGTTCGAGAATGCAAAAAACGGTCGGAATCGGGGTTCTGACACAAAATCGCCTGAGCTATGCTCACTGCGATGTTTGGGGCAGGTTCCCGATGGGAGACCGTTTTTTGATATAATCAAGAAATCCCAAAAACAAGGTATTCCACTTGCAATTCGTGTTTTTCTTGTGCATTATTGAAGAATCCGTGTTACAATAATCTTTGATGATTCAATGGCTTTATGACGGCGGCAGTTCGGATTCTTCGGTTTCAGCCGCCATCATTTCGATTTCGATAATTCTCCTTTCAGGCTTTTTGATGACGCGCGTCACGAAGCGGCTTCGCCTTCCGAATGTCACGGCCTATATTGTCGCGGGGATTTTAATCGGCCCGTTCTGCCTCAACCTCGTTCCCAAGCCGATTATCGACGGCACGGAATTCTTACCCGACATCGCGCTCGCTTTCATCGCTTTTTCGACAGGACAGTTTTTCAGATTCGACATTCTCAAAAAAAACGGCGCAAAAGTTGTCGTCATCACGCTTTTTGAGGCGCTTCTCGCCTCGCTTCTCGTTTTTATACTCACTTTTTTTGTTTTAAGACTGAATCTTGCGTTCTCAATCGTGCTTGCCGCGCTCGCCGCAACCACAGCCCCTGCCTCCACCATGATGACGATTCGGCAGACAGGAGCAAAGGGAGATTTCGTTGAAACACTGCTGCATGTTGTCGCCCTTGACGATATCGTCGGCCTTATTTCATACAGCGTGGCAATTTCAATCGCCCTTCACTCGTCAACCGGCGAAACTTTTTCGCTACTGAAGATACTTCAACCAGTCCTGACAAACGCTTTCGTCCTTTTTCTGGGCGGAGTCTTTGGTGTCGGCTTGTCTATCCTTGTTAAACCCCGATCCAACGACAACAGGCTCATAGTCTCCCTTGCCCTTCTCTTTGCCTTCTGCGGAATCTGTACTATTTTTGAAATCTCACCCCTGCTCGGCTGCATGTCAATGGGCACGGTCTACATCAACATGACTGACGATGACAAGCTCTTCAAGCAGCTCAATTATTTTTCCCCGCCATTTTTGCTCATGTTCTTCGTGCGATCGGGAATGAGTTTTGACCTGAAAGCCCTCGTACACACAAGCGGCTCCATCGGTTCTTCTCCCCTCATTTTAATCGGTGTCCTTTACTTTATCATTCGAATAATCGGCAAATACGCGGGAGCATTTTTGGGCTCACTGCTCGTAAAAAAGCAAAAAGAGACAAGAAATTACCTGGGCTTGGCCCTAATTCCACAGGCAGGAGTTGCCATCGGACTTGCCTCTCTGGGAGCCAGGAGCCTTGGCGGTGAGACTGGAAACGCCCTTGAAACCATAATTCTCGCCTCCAGCGTCCTTTATGAGCTTATCGGGCCGGCTTCAGCAAAACTTTCACTTTATCTCTCAAAATCTTACTCAACAAAACTGGAAGACCTGGTTGAAGTGAACGAAAAAACAGAGGACGGAAAAGAAAAAACTCAGCTGCAGCTTTTGATTGACCGAATCCAAAAAATACAGGAAGAGCTTCCCGCTCATCCGATAAACGAATCAGAAGAAGCCTTTACGGAGGCAGCGGAAAACAGCAACATTGCCTTCTGGGGTGAAGTTCAAAAACAAAATCTCAAGGAAGTCGTCCGAAAAAGGAGAAAATCATGATTACAGACCCCATCGCCACCTTGCTGGGAAGCTGGTCAACACAGCTTAACGGCTGGTCAATTTTTTTCCGCATAATCCTCTCCGTCCTGCTTTCCGCCCTGATCGGCTGGGAACGCTCCAGCAAGCGCCACTCGGCAGGCTTCCGCACTTTCATAATAGTCACTCTTTCAGGAACAGTGGTAATGCTGATTGACCTTTACATGAACAGCATTTTCGGTGGCCAGTTTTTCCTTCTTTCGGCACTGGCAATCGTCTCGGCCGCAAGAATCGCCACCAGGACGCTCTTCTTCACCTCTCGTAATCAGATTATGGGACTTACGACGGCCGTTGCCCTATGGGGAAGCTGCATTCTGGGACTTGCAGTCGGAGCCGGCCTGTACACAATCACGGCAATCACTTTTTTAACCCTGCTTCTCTGCCTTTCAAAGCTTCCGACCTTGGAATTCTACCTAAAAAACCGCTCAAATCACTTTGAAATCCACCTTGAACTTAAAAACAGCCTCAACCTGCAGAATTTCGTTTCCACAATTAGAAAACTGGGACTTACCATCGATGCCATAGAAATGAACCCCGCCTACGCAAATTCAGGCTTAAGCGTTTACTCAATAGCAATTTCAATTTCCAGCGAGGAGCTTAAAAAATACAAAACCCACAAGGAAATAATCGAGGCCCTTGCCACGCTGGACTACATCTACCACATCGAAGAAATTTAACCTACAAGAATAAATTCTCAAATATAACAAAATTTTATTTCCACTTACTGCCGAAAATTGAATTTTAACTCCTATATAAAGGCAGAGAATTTTGAAAAGAATTTCTCTGATTTTTCATGTAGGAGTGATTTCTATGCAAAAAGCAAAAGAAACAATGACGCTGGAAGAGAAATGGGATTCACTGACACTTGCGAACAATTTCATTTTCTGCAAGGTTATGGAATCAAATCCAGATCTCTGCAAGCATCTTCTGGAAATCTTATTGTACATCGAGATTGACCATCTGGAAGTTCCACAATCCGAACGGACAATGCAGGAATGGATTGGGGCAAAATCCGTCAGGTTCGATGTTTATGCCAAGGGCGGAAATCGGATTTTTGACATCGAAATTCAGACAACGAACAAGAAAAACCTGGCGAAGCGGTCGAGATACTACCAGAGCATTATCGATGTAGACAACCTCACAAAAGGCGAGAACTACACCAAGTTGAAAGACACATACATCATCTTTCTGTGCCTGGACGACCCGTTCGACGGGGACTTGCCTGTTTATTTCTTTGAAAATCTCTGTCTG
>DGTW01000358.1 GCA_002393835.1 Treponema sp. UBA4326 | reverse complement strand
GCAAGGAACATGCAGAACTTCGACCTTCTCAAAGAAGTCGGAAAGCTCAAAAATCCGATTTTGCTCAAGCGTGGGCTTTCAGCAACCGTAAAAGAATTTCTGATGAGCGCGGAATACATCATGGCCAGCGGAAACGAGAATGTAATTCTTTGCGAGCGGGGAATCCGCACATTCGACAATTACACTAGAAACTGTCTTGATCTTTCCATCGTTCCCTTCCTCAAAAAAGAAACTCACCTTCCGGTTATCATCGACCCCAGCCATGCCTGCGGAATCCGATGGATGGTTCCCACCCTGGCAAAGGCAGCTGTTGCAGTGGGGGCGGACGGACTGATTATCGAAGTCCACAACAATCCCGAAAAAGCCCTCTGCGACGGCGAGCAGTCTTTGACACCGGCTCAATTTGATGATTTAATGAAGGTGCTTGCAAAATATGCGGCAGTAGAAGACAGAAGGGTGTAACTTTATGGAATTAAAAAACGCGACATACGGAATAGTAGGCTTGGGAATCATGGGCGGCTCATTCGCCAAATCGATTCGACAGAACATTTTGAGTCAGGCAGGAAGCAATGGTAAAATTCTTGCCTGCAACCGGAGCACAGCCTGCCTTACCCAGGCAATTTCTGAAGGTGTGGTCAACATAACATACACTTCGGACAATGTGGCAAAAATGCTGCCTGAATGTGATGTGGTTTTCATCTGCCTCTATCCCCATGCCACGCTTGATTTCATGAAGGAACACCGGGATCATTTCAAAAGCGGAGCCATCATCACGGACATCAGCGGAGTAAAGGGCATTTTCGAAAAGTCCATGCCCCAGATTCTCCGTCCTGATGTTGACTTCATCATCGGCCACCCAATGGCGGGCGGCGAAAAGGAAGGCTATGCCAATTCTGATGCCCGCTTTTTCGTGAATCACAATTACATTCTCTGCCCTTCAAGCTTCAACAAAGCCGAAAACCTTGATTTCATGCGAAATCTGGTCACCGAAATGGGCTTCACCCGCATAACCGAGACAAGCTGCGACACCCATGACTGGAAAATCGGCTTCACAAGCCAGCTATGCCATGTCATCGCTTCTGCCCTGGTTGAAAGTGCCGAAGACCCGGAGATTACGGCCTTTGGCGGCGGCTCCTTCGAGGATTTGACCCGAATCGCCATGATTAACGCTCCTCTTTGGACTGAGCTCTTCATCTCAAACAAGGAAAAACTTGTCAGCCATATAGAGAACTTTGAAAAGCAAATGGAGAGGTTCAAAACTTACATAAAAGAAGAAAATGCAGATGCCCTGCGGGACATGCTTTCCCACACCAGGGAACAGCGGCTTAAAATGGGCTCAATCCGCACGGTAAAAAAATAAGACACGACAAGGCATTTTGCCTCAAGTTTTAAGATTCCGAATCCGGCAAGGCGTCCATGCTTACAATGGAGAAGGCGTTCTTGCCGGATTTTTTTTACCTGATAAAGGCCTTCGTCGGCTGCCTTGTAGAGTTTTGAAAAAGAGCCGGCTTCCTGCTTTCCCTTGCACCAGCTTATTCCAATTGAGCAGGTCACTTTGATTTCAAGCTCGCTTTTTTCAAAATAATCCTTTTTTCATTTTCTTCCTGATGAGTCAGGATGCCAGATACTTTCTTTTCAAAGGCGATGTGGTTGAAAAGACCTGTCATGGAGTCACGGTTGGCCATGTTCATTGCATGATTAATCTGCCTGTCCTTGCGCCTCTTTGTCTCAAAAAGCACGAAAAGGAAAATCGCGCTGGCCAGAACAAGGACAAAAAGAAAGGAGCTGGCACAAAAGAGAAGCAGGTGTTTCTTTATGAAGGCGCTGACAGACTGATTCATATCCATGTTCCTTTCCATAAAATTTTCGAACATAGATGTGGTGAGTGTGTAAATTGACTTGTCAAGGATTCCAGCAAGCTCCGGCTGAAGACGACGGGAAAGGCCCAGGGAGACGGAAACAGAGTAGCCTTCATTCACAATTTTGAGTTTTGTAAAAAGACGACTGTTTATGTAGTATTCTGCCTGATGCTGGGGTATGAGCGTAAAGGAATTCCTGTTTTTTTCGAGGAATGCAAAGGCCTCTTCTGGCGTATCAAGGTCAAGGGATTTTCTTACGGAAAAGTTTTTGTCGAGGAATTCTTTTGAATACTGCTTGCCTTTTATGCAAACGAAAAGGCTGTCTTCGCTGATTTTTTCAGGATCGCTGCAAAGGACAATGTATTTTTGCGAAAGAAGGGGGCTGGTCGGCTTGATTGAAAGCAAATCTGCCTTAATTAGAAGCTCATTCACCTCATAAATTATGTCTGCCTGTCCCCATTTTACGAAATTTACGGCTTCAAGATAAGACTGAGCCGGAACAAAAGAAACATCAAAACCGCTTTCACGGGCAATTTCTTCAATTTGATCGATTATTATTCCCCTAATCTTGCCGTCAACAAGGGAGCAATATGGAGCCTCATTTACGACAACGGCAACTTTGAGTTTTTTATGAAGGCGGATATATTTAGATTCCTTGGGGCTGAATTCGTTTACTGAATAACGGGCAGAAGGAATATATCGGGTTCGCAAAGTAGAAAGATGGCTGGGATTAAGCAGATAAAGAGTTGAAAGTGAAGAATTGAAGTCATTAAAAAGCTCTTTATTCTTTGAGGAGACAGCGATACTAAAAAAAATGTTGTCTATTGTAGCGACAACGAAAAAATCAT
>DGTW01000257.1 GCA_002393835.1 Treponema sp. UBA4326 | reverse complement strand
CCTTGCTGCAGGTTTTATCCTTCATGCTCGGCCTATGCTTTGGAAGCCTTGCAAAAACATGGCCCTGTCAAAGGAATGTACCTTTCAACAAAACGGATTATAAAATGCTCCCCTTTTCACCCTGGCGGATACGATCCGGTTCCGTAAAATTTTAACAGCGAAAATTACTGCCATTAATTGGCATTAGGATGTTTAAAAATGGAAAAAAACACTGTATGGGCTATCGGCCTTTCTACTGTTGTTTTGGTCGGTTTTTTTGCGGCACAGACTTTCCTCTTCCCGCCCCAGAAAAATCAGGCTCAAAACGAAGAGCAGAAAACCGAAGCTGCTTCAAGCGAAAATCCTGAGAACGCATCTGAGGTGCAGAATCAGGCTCTTGGTTCGGATTCTGCTGGTTCTACGGAATCTGAAAGTATCGTTGTATCTTCAGACAAATCTGCAGCTGGTGAATCTTCTGAAAATCTTACTGAAGAAAAATTTACAATCACTACAAACAAAGTTGCCGTCACATTCACTAACCGTGGCGGTGATATTATCAGCTACGAGCTTATAGAAAAAGATGACCGTGGCACCCTCAAAAACCGTGATGCTGACACTGGTAAAGGTGTCGAGCTTATCGAAAATCTTTCAGACAAAAACCGTGCATTTGGTCTTTCCCTTGGCGGAGCTAACCGCCCAATCATCAATGACATTTTCACGGCAAAAAAACTTGATGACTATTCAATCGGATTCTTCAAAAAGTTCACCTCAAAAAATGCGGACGGCAGCACAAGTGAATTCACTCTTGTAAAAAAATATACTTTCAAGCCGAACGACTACACTTTCAAACTTGACATCACAATTGACGGCGACGAGAATTTCAAGGGCCTTGATGTTGGCGGAGCTGCTTACACATTGCGCACTGCCCCACAGGTCGGCCCGAAATTCAATCCGAAAATGGATCGCTACGAATACCGGGAGCTTGTTTCTTTCAACGGCGAAAAAGTAAAAAAGACCCGCCTGGGCAACAAGCAGACAAAGAATTACGAGCGTGACTGGGTTTGGACTGCCATGGCCGGAAAATACTTTGAATTCATCGTTTACCCAGAGGACAAGAATTCAATGTCTAGCACGGTCGTTTACAACTCTGAGATTGAAGTTGGCGAGTCTACTAATGCTCAGGTCAAAATGACTCGAAAGTCAACCAACTCAAAAGAAACTAACGATAGTTATTATATCTACGCTGGTCCACGAAATGAATCAGAGCTTAAGAATTATGTCTCTGAGGACAAAAATGAATGGGGCTTGAGCGGGGTTCACTTTAACGAGAGCTTGCAGACTTCAGGCTTCCTCTACTGGCTCGAAGTTATCCTTAAGTTCCTTCTTGAGAATGTAAACAAGGTCGTTCATAACTGGGGCGTTTCAATCATCATCGTTACGATTATCCTGAAGATGGCTCTTTTCCCAATCACAAAGAAGAGTCTCGAAGGTACCCAGAAAATGCAGAAGTTCCAGCCAAAAATGCAGGAGCTTCAGGCAAAATACAAGGGTGATCCTCAGAAATTGCAGATGGAAACTGCAAAAATGTACAAAGAAATCGGTTACAACCCGATGAGCGGTTGTCTGCCAATGATTTTCCAGTTCGTAATCTTGTTCGCAATGTACAATCTTTTCAACAACTACTTTGAGTTCCGTGGAGCTTCTTTCATCAGCGGATGGATTGACGACCTTTCTCAGGGAGATCGTGTTGGTCCTGTGTTTGAGCACGGTTTGCCATTCCTTGGCTGGAATCAGATTCGAATCTTGCCGGTTATTTATGTAATTTCTCAGCTTTTGTTTGGAAAAATCACTGGAAACGGTGGAACTGCAGGCGCAAATTCTAATCAGATGAAGATGATGATGTACGGTATGCCGATTATGTTCTTCTTCCTCTTCTACAATGCTCCGGCAGGTCTGCTCCTTTACTGGACGGTTTCAAACATTTTCCAGCTTGGACAGCAGATTGTCATCAACAAAATGATGAAAAACAAGAAAGACGAGCCGAAACTTAAGCTGGTTGAGAAAAAATCAAAAAACAAACGATAGTTAGTAAACTAAAGGAGATAAATAAAATGACTTACGAGTTTGAAGGAAAAACAGAAAAAGACGCAATTGAAAAGGCAACAATCGAACTTGGTCTTGAAAGCGACCAGTTTGATGTTGAAATCATTGAAGTTCAGAAAAAAACATTGTTCAAATCTGGCTATGTTAAAATCCGTGTTCACACTGATGAGGCAACACCTGGCGTAAAATACGACGACGACAATGACTCACCTTCTGAGACTGCAAAACGGGTTATGGGAAATCCGATCCCGCAGGATGAGTTTGAGCAGAAGCTTGTTCAGTTTGTTTCTGATGTCATCGCAAAGATGGGCTATGAAGCAGGCGTTGAAATCATGTTCCGTGAAGAAAAGAAAATCGGACTTAAACTTTCTTCAGAAAGCTCTTCAATCCTTATTGGTCGCAAGGGTAAGAACCTCGACGCCCTCCAGCTTTTGGCAAATGTTTATGCAGGTCACCTGGGCCGTGAAGATGTCCGCGTAATCCTCGACACAGAGAATTACCGTGTCCGCCGCGAGGAGAATCTTGTTCACCTGGCTTATACAACTGCTGACAAAGTTCGCACAAAGAGAACTTCAATCCTTCTTGAGCCGATGAATCCTTTTGAGAGACGCTTGATTCACACAACTCTCAACGATTTCTCTGACATCGAGACAAAGAGCGAAGGCGAAGGCCTCTACAAACAGGTTCGCGTAATTTACAAAGGCAACTACTAATAGATTTTTATTGTTTGCTTTTGCCCCACAGCTTTTTGTGGGGCATATTTTTTGTAACAAGCGTGAATGCTGCTCGTTTTAATATTAAGGATTTATTATGAAGAAAATTTTTACATTTATTGCCGCAATGACGCTAACTCTTCCGGCCCTTTTCGCTCAGTCAGTCTCACCAGAAATTCTGGAAAAGGTAAAAGAAGCCGGAGAGATGCATAATGAATTTTTGAATGATGAAGAAGTCAAACTATCGTTAGTTCCGAATACAGAACTTTCCAAGCTGGCAGTAAGTCATTGGGACAATGAAGAGAAACCTCGTCTTACAAGCGAAAAACTCTTTTATCTTGATAAGAAAACTATCGGTAGTAAGGAAGAATCTCAGGGAGACAATTCTAGTGAGAAAAATCTTTCTATCGAGGATGTGTCAAAAGTAATCCGTTCTATTTCAACAATGAAGGGTACTGAGTATTACTCGAACCGCCACAAAAAATGGGAAACTCTTTATCACGAGGCTTATCTTGTGGCTTCCCCGGAGGATAAGACTCGGATTCCTGACGACACCGAAGGCAGTGCTGACGGAAAAACGCTCTACTGTATGCAGGACGACAACTCCTTCGGAAAGTGCTATTATTCGCTCTCTTACCTGCAGCGTGAAAATGAAGTGAGCGTATGTTTCGACAACTTCGAGTCGCTGAAATTTGCTTTTATAACGGCGGCAAAACCCCACAACATAAAGATAAATCTCGTGGTAATCGATGAGGGAGAGTATTTCCTGGTTTATCTGATTGTTCAGGCCTACTATCCGCGGGTTTCTTTCCTCGAAGAAAAGATGATAGATTCATTCAATGCGCGGGTTGATTCGATTTATAAGTGGTTCGTTAAGGAAATGGGGGACTAGCCTACGCGAAAAACGCATTATAGTCGATTTAATGTTGAAAATGGCGCGAGGGAATGAAACGGCTTACGAAAAGACTCCGTTTGTGCAGCCGCGTGAGCGGCGAATGTATATAGTTACAAGCACAAACGGCGTCTAGCAGGCTAGCCTGCGTTTTCGATAAGCCGTTTTCACGACAGGGAGCCATTTTCAGTAGGGAATTTTTATGATGCGTTGGTTGTGCTCCATAGCCTAGCCCATAAGCCTAAAAAATGATATTATTCTAAATTCAGACAATAGGAGTCAAAAATGAAAAAAAATCTTTTTGCAGCAATTTTTGCGTTGCTTGCAATATCTTTTGGAGGATGTAAACCTATGGACAAATCGTTGGAAGCGATTAAAGGAAAAGATGGTCTTTTTGCAATCATGGAGACAAGCAAGGGCCAGATTGTGCTTGAGCTTTTCTATAAAAAAACACCGCTCACAGTCACAAACTTTGTTGGTCTTGCAGAGGGAACTCTTGATGCTGCGAAAGGCAAGCCTTTCTATGACGGGCTCACATTCCATCGTGTAATTGCCGATTTTATGATTCAGGGTGGCGACCCAGAGGGAACTGGTCGTGGTGGTCCTGGATACCGCTTCGCTGATGAGTGCCGTGATGACCTTAAATTTGACAAACCTGGTTATCTTGCTATGGCAAACGCTGGTCCTGGAACAAACGGCAGCCAGTTTTTTATTACACATGTTCCAACAGACTGGCTCAACGGAAAACACACAATTTTTGGTCAGGTTGTAAATGCTGACAGTCAGGCTGTCGTAAATGCAGTCCAGCAGGGTGATAAAATCGTAAAATTGACTATCGTCCGACAGGGTGCAGACGCAGAAAAGTTCACAGCAAGCCAGGCTGATTTCGATAAACTCAGCGAAGAGGTCAAAAAGGCCAATGAAGAGGCAAAAGCAAAGAAAATGGCTGCTTTTGTTGAAGGTTGCGAAAAAGACCCGAAAGGAATCTACTACAAGGTTCTTAAAGAAGGCTCTGGAAACAAAGTCGGTAAAGGAAAGAATGTTTTTGTTGAGTACAAGGGTTATCTTCAGGACGGAAGAGTTTTTGATGCTTCAGAAGGTATGATGAAAGGCGGTCATGAAGGTCTTTCTTTCAAGACTGACGGCGGCCAGATGATTCCTGGATTCGACATCATGGTTCAGGATATGAAAGTTGGTGAAACCCGCAAAATCGTTATTCCGTCGGAACTTGCCTATGGTTCACGGGGCGTTCCTCAGGCTGGAATCCCTGGTGGCGCATACATTGCTTTTGATGTTCTTTTGAAGAGCGCGAAATAAGCTCAAGAGCTAATAGAATCTAAGAACTTGAGAAGAGGAGCGTATGGCGTAAAGCCGCGCTCCTTTTTTGTTGCAAAAGTTATAAATGTAAAATAAACGGTTCTTAAAAATATTGGTAAGAATGAATAACTTACAAGTGTTAATTTTCTTTCTGAGATTGATATAACAAGAATATAGATAAGCGATAAAACTGATGTCAGTGACCAGTAGTAAATAGTAATTTTTTCATTTTTTAATTGCGTGAAAACTGTAAATGCTGCAATAATATGAAGCGGAAATAAAAAGAAAAAGTGATAGCAATTCCTGAATAAAACTTGTTCTGAAAAGATATCTTGTAAGAGAATTAGACTTCCAGAAATTCCTGCAAAAAAAAGAATCAAAAAATCAAATATTTGTAGGGTTTTAAAAACTGAGGACAAATAAAGCTTGTCAAAAAAATAAGCAAAAATCTGGTAGATAGTGCAAAGCAAAACGAATGAAGAAATTATTAATAATATTATAATTACCGACCGTTCGTTTTTGGCATAGGGATTTATGATACTTTCTGTCGCTTCTTCAAGTTGTTCGTTTTCAGAAAGTATAAGATAACTATCGTTAATTTTTTTATAATTAAAATTTCGTCGCACAGTTTCAGAGAATAAATATCGTTCGTTAGTTTTTTCTGTTCCTACCATTTGGTAGCAATCATGAAGAATTTTAGAAATATGGGTTTCGGAATTATTTGTTAGAATATCATAATCATATTCATAATTCGGCAGAGCTTTGTGCATAATAGAAAGAAAATTGAATATGTAAGCAACTTCTTGCGGGGATAAAGAAAGTCTTGATTCTGTTAAACTAACATTCGTTCGTTCTTTTTGTCTTATAAAAAAATTGAAAAATGGTTTTAAGCTTATCGAAGCCTTTTTGCTTTTGAAAAAGAATTTTAAGCCAAAAAAATCATCATCAAAATCCTTAAAGTCTGCAAAATCGACTACCTGGTCAAAGTCATTTTCCTTATCATAAAGTCGAAGGCAGCTTTTTGAGAAGTAAGAGTGTGAAAAATCCTTGTAAGTTATAGTAAGCAGTGAAACTGATGCCTGATTCGACGGTTTGGAGGGAATTTCAACTGTATTTGCAACTGTCAGTGGAATCAAAAAAAATAGTAGATTGAGAAAAATTTTCTTTATATTTATCTTGAACTTTCTTCTATTAAAATACATTTATTTTTATTGCTGTTTATTTATATTTTATGCGAAAATTCGCTCTATTGCTAGAGAATTCGTAAAATGATAGAATTTCACATCTCAAAAAAAACTTTGGATCCTATGGAATTTAACACGCCCTATCTTACCGAGCAGATAATCGCCTATATCGGCAACAAACGAAAACTTCTCCCATTGATTTATAAAGCTATTGAAAATGCAGGGCTTTCTCCAGATGAAAATCTTTCTTTTTTTGATGTGTTTTCTGGGAGCGGCGTTGTCTCGCGATTTGCAAAATATCTTGGATTTGAAGTTTACGCCAATGATTGGGAATACTATGCTTATGTATTGAACCGGGGCTTTCTTGATTTCAATAAGTCGGAGATTGAAGAGATATTTGGCAATCAGGACGAATTTGAAAAGCTGTTGGCTGAAATAAATTCCCTTCCTGAGCTAGGAGATGAAAATCAGTATATTGCGAAATATTATGCTCCAAAAGAATTTGACTTGAATCAAGTTGATTATAAGACCGAGCGACTTTTTTATACCAGAGAAAATGCCCTCGCCATAGACAAAATTCGTAATAAACTAGAAGATTTCAAAAAAAAGGCAGTTTGTGATGAAAAATCTGAGAAAGCCTTCTATCTTTTATTGGCAAATTTGCTTTATGAGGCTGCCACACATACAAATACTTCTGGCGTTTTTAAGGCTTTCCATAAAGAATTTGGCGGGCATGGAAAGGATGCGCTAAGTCGGATCACGAAAAAAATCGAGCTGCACTCCCCTGTTTTGATTGATTCCAAGGCTACCGTGCATGTGTTTCAGGAAAATGCAAATGAGCTTGCGAGAAAAATTAAGGGAATTGATATTGCCTATCTGGATCCTCCTTATAACCAGCATCAGTATGGAAGCAATTATCACATGCTGAATACGATTGCAAAATGGGATAAAATTCCCGCTCCTTTGGAACTGAATTCAAAAGGAGTGCTAAAAAAGAAAGCTGCGATTCGTGAAGATTGGATTAACACTCGCTCTGAATATTGTTATAAGGAATCGGCAGAAGACTCATTTGAAGATTTGATTATGAATCTTGATGCCCGCTATATTTTTATAAGCTACAGTACTGATGGAATTATTCCATTTGAAAGGATGCGGGAAATCTGTACCAGGCGGGGGCGACTTTCTCTCGTAACCAATGAGTATACTACCTACCGGGGTGGCAAGCAGAGTAACCGTCGCCAAAATACGAACATTGAATTTATTCTCAGCATCGATACCAGCCGAAAGAGTGATGAAGACTCTATCCGAGAAATTGATTTTATCCTCAAGCGTAAAAAGACACTTTTGCTTTTCAAACAGAGATATTCTTACGAACGACTGGAAAAAATTGCAGATAGAATTTTAGAAGATGAAAAAATCTTACTCGGCAAAATTGAAATTCAGACCAAAGATTTTTTTACACTCGAAATTCCTGAAAATTTTGATGATCTGAATTTTAATCAGCTGGAAGAATTGAGTGATAAACTAACGAACGCTTGTTGCCAGACAAAAGAAGAAGAGCTTGAAGAAATTTTACTTCGTCTTAAATGGGAAAAATCTAACAAACGGTTGTTAGTAAAATTAATTCCTCAAATTTTAAATAAACTTGCAAATAAGAAGAACGAACGGTCGTTCATAACTTGGTTGCTCAAAATTCAGGCTGTGCAAAAAACGAACGAAAGTTTGTATGAATTGATTTCTGATAAAATCGAAAGAATTAAGGCTATTGCTGAAAGAAGATTTTCAGTTATGAAATGATTTGTTGAAAATTGATTTTGGCTAACGAACGATAATAAAACTTTTCCACAAAATGTTAGTAAATTGTGGAAAAGTCTAACTAACTAACGAACGATAAATAAAAATTTTCCACAATGTATGCACAATTTGTGGAAAATTCTAACTAACGATTGGTAGAAAATTAACAAGGAGACTTCTTTTGACTGCTTTACTGGTTTTGACTTTTTTATTTTTTGCCGGTAGCATTATCGGCTGGGGAATCGAGCTTTTCTGGCGGCGATTTTTTTCTAAGAATAATCCTGAAAAAAAATGGATAAACCCTGGTTTTTTGACAGGGCCTTATCTGCCTCTTTATGGACTGAGCCTCTGTCTGCTCTTCGTCCTTTCTTTTATCGATGTGAGTTTTGTGGAGAGTAAATGGCTTCAAAAACTCCTGCTCTTTATCCTAATGGCTTTTGCCATCACTGCTATGGAATTTATAGCGGGGCTTATCTTCATCAAGGGCATGAAAATCAAGCTTTGGGATTACAGTAAGAATTGGCTGAATATTCAGGGAATTATCTGCCCGCAATATTCTTTTTACTGGGTGATTTTAAGCGGAGCATATTATTTTCTTGTTCATCCCCGCATTTTGGAATGGCTCTATTGGTTTACGAATCATCTTTCATTCAGTTTTGTTGTAGGATTTTTTTACGGCGTTTTTACAATTGATTTGTGCTATACTTTCCAGATTTCAACAAAAATCCGTGAGTATGCAAAGGAAAATAAACTTGAAATCCGTTACGAAAATCTGAAGGAGTCTATTAGAAAACGCAACGAGGAATTTGAAGAGCGGAAGAGATTCTTCTTTGCATTAAAGTCAAATCATCTTCCGCTGAAAGACATTTTACGCGAGATTTTTGAGCACTAGATTAGCTCAAAAGCCCGACCGCCGTACCACGAAGCGATAGCGTAGTAGCGGCGGATGTGCCCGAAATTATTTTCCGAAGTAAGCCAGGGCATTTGTCGCTCACTTCGTTCGCTAACGAGTTTTTGACAAGCAAAAACTCGCCATGCAATTTATTTATTTTCCGAAATATGCCAGAGCGTTACCAAAGCTGATATCTTTGACGATTTTAATCAACATTTCCATGTCGTCTGGATACTCGCCGTTCTCGACCCAACCACCGATTACATTGCAGAGAATGCGGCGGAAGTACTCGTGGCGTGAGTAGCTGAGGAATGAGCGTGAGTCTGTGAGCATACCTACAAAAGCCGGAATCATGCCCAGGTTGCCCAAAACTTTAATCTGCTGTTCCATGCCGTCGCGATGGTCGCAGAACCACCAGCCTGAGCCAAGCTGGATTTTGCCTTTGATTCCGCCGCCCTGGAAACATCCCATGATTGTTCCGATTGAGTAGT
>DGTW01000130.1 GCA_002393835.1 Treponema sp. UBA4326 | reverse complement strand
ATTTATAGATTGACTGTTTTTCGTCCCCTACGAAGAAAAGCTTGTCACTCACAATGTCAGCCGCCCCAGGGATTCCGTTTTTGCATCCATATTCCTCGCCCTCAAAATCTTTTTCGGAGACAAGGAAAAGCAGGTCACGGTTCTTTCCGTTGTTGTCCTGAAATTCGTCAATCATAATCTTGCTGAAGGCATGTTTTTCCTGACGGCGGATTTCTTTTCGCCCGATAAGGATTTCAAGCGAAAGTTCAGAGACATCAGTGAATGTGAGCTTTCCAGAAATTCTCTTCTGACGGTTGATTTGAGCCGTAAAGCGGTCAAAAAGCTCGTTCAGGGATTTGATTGCGGGATAATTTTTGATGTAGTTTGCCAGGGAAGAAATATATTGCTCCAAAAAGCTGCCCTTTCGGACAAGCTTGATTGAAGTCCACAAATCTTTCACAGCTTTTTTTCCACAATATTTAATTCCAAAATGATTGAAAATTTCCAGAACCGCGTCGAGTTTTTTAAGCTCTTCAGAATCTGGCTTTTCAAAATCCAAGTCAGAAGGAAGAATCATATCCTGAATTGAGATTGACTGTAAAAATTCCTGAGTTTTTTCCGATTCAAGATAAATTTCTTCGGTCGTCGCACTACATTCAGTTAAAGCAGAAGAAAAAGTTGATAAAGCTGAATTCAGGTTCGTTGCCCCCAGGTTCACCTTTACCCCTTTGTTTGTTTCTTCAAGATAATCATTGTAGGCCTCCCTGAGTGAAGCCGGACATGGATTTGTCTTAGCCGTCTCGCCCAGCAAAAGAAAATTCCAGGCCTGAATGACTTCTTTTTTCTGAAGCTCTAGTTTTTTTACGAAAAAGCCTTCCGGCGTGATAATCGAAGTGTTCTTAATGATTGTCGATGAAAGAATTTTGTCAGCGAAATTCTGATAGTCTCCAACCTGGGCAAAAGTTTTGATTCCGGCTGATTCCCGGTTTTCAAAAACAAATGGAAGGGCCTGCTTTTTAATCTCGCTTTCTGCGTCCCCGTCCCCGACAGAAAAATCCGGGCGGATTCCATAAGAATTTGCCGCCTGGGCGACTATTCCCTTGCAGTAAGAGTCAAAAGTCTGAATGTGAACATTGGAAAAATCTTCCAGGGCTTCTTTTGCCCTCTGCCTTTCAGTCTCCGGTGTCTGGGGATTTTCGGCAAAAAAGCTTAGGGTCTGGTAGATTCGCTCGTACATTTCGCCAGTCGCTTTTTTTGTGAATGTAATCGTGAGGATTTTTGAGGCCGGAATTCCCACGCTCATAACCAGCCAGGCAAAACGGGTGGCCAAAACCTGAGTTTTTCCGGAACCGGCTCCTGCGGCGACTACTGTGTTATCAGTACGGCAGCAGACTTTTCTCTGAATGGGGTCAAGTTTTCGTTCAAGCAAATCAAGATATTTGTATTCGTTATCCATTTTTTTAATCCTTGTCTTATTTTCTCTTTGCGACTTCATAGTTTCTTCGGCAGACTGACTTAAAATTGCATTGCAGGCAGTCCTCGTACAAGTCAACTTTTTCTGAATCAGGCGAGAATTTTTGCTCTGACACCAGTCTTTCAAATTCATCAGAATACTTTTCGAAGGCTTCCATGGTCGGCTTAAAATCTTCCTGAGAGCAGTTTGCCGTGTTTCTGTCGATTGCACAGTTTGATGAAGATTTTTTGATTGAGTAGAAGCGGGCGGCATCAACATCCCCCACGCTTTCGTTTGCGGCAATCAGAGAAATGTACATGGGCATCTGAAAATCACCAAGTTTTTCATTCTTAACCTTGATATCCTCGGCTTTTGGCATGGAAGAATTTTTGTAGTCGATTATAGTCCAGCCATCAGCCTCAAGATTCTTTTTCGCAGGTTTTAAGAGGAGGTCGATTTTTCCGTAGTAATTGTATTTTTTGTCCTCATTTTTTGCGGAATATGACTTTTCGACACCATACACGACGCATCCGCCATAGCCGAGAGTTTTTGTTTTCGTGTTTATGTTTGCACCACTCGGCATATTCGGCTGCAGGAACTCTTTAAGGAAAGTGAGAATGGCCCTTGCAAGAGAGTCCAGCTGGGATTCAAGCATTTTCTGAGAGAGGGGACTTTTTGAGTAATCCCTGGCCGAATCTTTTATGGCGGTAAGGGCGTGTTTTTTAAGAGTGGCGAGAATTTCTTCCTCATTCTCAAAAAGCCCTCCATTACAAACAGGAAGCGGCATCTGGGATTTCTGGTAATCTTTCATAAAAAGCTCAAGGACTCTGTGATTTATGTTTCCCATGTCAAAAGTCTGCATTAAATCCGTGTCCAGGGATTCTTCTTCGAGGGAAAGAACGGAGGAGAAAATCCATTTTCGTGGACAGGGGAAGAATTTCTTCATGTCACTCTGGGTGATTACGATTTTTCCGTCTCTTTCTGATTCCGGGAGATTTTTGCTCCTGTTTTCCACCAGCGTGAATTTCACTTTTTCAAGCAGCTTTGAGCCTGCTTCATCGTCCCTAGAATCACTTTCTTCTATATTAAATGACTGGAAACGGGCGATATTGTCTTTCTGGGCCTTTGAAAGACGGAGGGGAGAGGCAAAAGGACGAGCCAGCATGTAATTTTTTTCGGCAAGGATGAAATCTTCGTCATCAAGGCTGCTGTCATCATCTTCAATTTGAGCAAGGGCATTGTGGCAGATTGCGAAGCCCGAGAAACTTTCCTCCGCATAGCTGAAGTGAGAGTTTGTCGCCGAATAAAGTCTTATGAAAGCCTTCGACGCGTTGAATTTTTTGTCATCATTTTGAAGGGCCAGCATCCGCCTTTTTTCTTCATTAAGGAAGCCGAGTTTTTTATACTGAATCTCAAGGTTCTTCTGGCTTGAATCAATCACGAACTGATGGGGAAAATATGCGCCGGCCGTAAGCTTGTAGGGATAAACGGAGATTCCCCTTTTCTGCTCCTGAGGAGTGTAGGATTTTTTTCCAAGCTCAGTGATGAAAAAGTCGTAATGATTTGACACAGAAAGGGCTGTCTCTTCCTGGCCACAATATTCTTTTTCGACCTGGGCAAGCTCTTTCAGTTCCGTAATGCAGCGACCAAGGACAGCGTCGGCAATCTTTGAGAATTCCTCGCCCGCAAGATATTTATCCCTGAAAATCAGCCAGGCCTGAATAATCCCATCAAAAGAATTCGCCCTGCAGATTGCGGAAATGTCATGCTTTAAATCCCGGTAAAAATTAAGCTCCCGGTTGTTTTCGGATGAAGTCGCAGAAAGGGCAGCTTCCCAGGAGTCAAAATGCACTTTCCCCCCCTCCGCCTGCTCGTCAAAACCGCAGATACAGCGCATCCTGTTTCCTTCCTGAATTAAATTTTCCCTCAAAACTTTCAGCTCTTCCTTCCATGGAATGTACTCGTCAAGAAGAAGGGAACGCATGGATTCATAAGAAAAGCCTGTGTTAAAGCAGTTCTGAATTTCAGTAAAAACCTGGCCGGCCGTATTCTGAATCAGGGGAAAGCCCGCCCTGATAACGAACGGAACGCAATATTTTGTAAGCTCCCGCTCAAGATAAGGACGCAGGGTCTGTAAATCAGGGACGCTTAAAGTAACTTGGTCCCAGCGGACTTTTTCGCCCTCTTTTGAATCCTTATTGTCGCCTGCACACAAACGGCGAATTGCCAGAATCGTCCTTCTGAGCTCTTTGCGGGAGTCCGAATACTTAATGCAGGAAATCTTTTTCTCACCGCTCTCTTTGGGAAGGCTCACAATCGTTATGTCAGGGCATTTTTTGAAGACATCAATGTAGTCAGAATAATCCTCAAGAATCTCCGGGTAAAAAATGATGTAGTGCCTGCCTGTGGCAGAAAAATCAGGCTCCACCCAGCTGGGCTCGAAGAAATTGTTCTCATCAAGAAAGGCTTTGTATCTCTCGTAAAGGGCAAGGTAATCCCTGTCCTCGTCATCCATCTTGTAATCAGGATGGGCCATAAGAGTCTTGTGCCAGAGATTCAGCGATTTCAGGATATTGGAAATCCAGTCAGCGAAAGAAGAGGCATCGCCCCGGAATTCGGGATTTATGAGTTTTTTGAAAATCGTCTCGCTTTCAGAAGATTCGGCATTCCGTGAAATCAGCGAGCTTACGAAAAATTTTCGCAAAATTGCGGGAATACTCACCCTGCCCTCTTCCTTTCCCCGGACCACCTCGCCCTTGAACTTGTCCCAGGCGGTAAAGCGTTCGAGAGGGACTGCCTGAACTCCGCTCTGTTCCGGGTGAGTAACGCACCAGTCCGCCCATGAATTCATCACGACATCGGTTGAAAAAACAAAAACATTGTTCTGGTCTCGGAGGGCTTCCTTAAAAAAAGAGCCGAGATTCTGCGCTTCAATAAACTTTTCTTCTGCCATGGGAAGATTATAGCATAAAAAACTGCAGAAAACATCAGGCTGCATGGCAAACGCATTATATTGCATTTGCAGGAAAAATGGCGCGA
>DGTW01000240.1 GCA_002393835.1 Treponema sp. UBA4326 | reverse complement strand
AGAAGTTTGCCATTGAAGGGGTGGAACTTGGTTCTTTAGAAGAGGCACAGGTTTGCGCTAGTGTAAATAACAAAGGCGAAATAATCTGGAATCAGGATTGTGACTGGAATTTCTTCGCATGTGGCTGGGAACTGCGCGGCATAGATATGAGTAAATATGCCGGCCTTAAATTTGAACTGGCATCATCAATGGAGCAGAGGGTTAGAATTAAGGTTGAAAATCCTGCCTGTACTGGAACATCAGCCGTTGTTTTTGATGAAAATAAACAGGCCTATGTCTTTTTTAATGGCTCTAATGCTTCATGGCATGAAGGAGATGCCTGGACTGATATAAATAAACCAGACCCGGCAGAAGGATATAAAATTTTTGTTTCTATTGAAGCAAAAGACAAGGCAATTAACACTGTATTTAAAAGTATTGAGCTTCTTTCAAAGGAAGATTACCCGGATGCAGATGAATTGAAAATTCTTGGAGTACCTTTTGGAAGTCAGATTTGGAAAGCTCGTATTACCGGAAACGAAATAACCTGGCTAAAAGGCGATACTGGTGGTGATGCCGGATGGAATTTTGGAGGAATAGACCTTTCAGAATATGACAGAGTTCGAATTGAGATTGAAAGCAATACAGCAGCTCATCTTGGTCTTAGAATTTGTGATAGCGAACATAATAACTGGCATGGTTATGATAATCAGATTGAGCCAAATGTTTATGAAGCAGATTTAAGTGGTGAAGGAGCATCCTGGCTTGGGGATAATGCTGGTCCATTCGATAAATCAAAAGGTTTACAAATCTTTTTACAAACTTGGGATAGAAAAAAAGAAGAAAAGACCGTTGTAAAAAGCATTCAGTTTTTGAAAGGAAAACGTATTGTAAATGAAAATCTTATGATTGAAGGAGCAGCTTTTGGTACTTGTGGCTGGGATTCTAATGTTTATGATGGCGGCGTTATTGAATGGAAAGGAGATGATAAATATGCAGGTGCCGGCTGGAATGTAAAAGGCGTAGACTTTTCAAAATATAAAAAAATCCGTATTGAATTGTCTCCAGAATCAGCAAATCTTCCTCTTGTGCTCAGATTTGCACAAAATTATGGAAAAAGCGAAAAACAACTTTATCCGGTTGCTCCAAATATTCTTGAGGCTAAGCTTGATGGTAGCGGTTATGATTTTATTTCTGGAAATGAAAAATGGGATGATTCCATTGGTATTGAAGAAATATGTGTTCGTTTATGGGGAGCAAAAGCTGTAAAAGCTGGCGACAGAACAATTGTAAAATCAGTTACTTTATTAAAAGAGGATAATGAAATTCCTCAGCCAGAAAGACTTGTTTTGAACGGTGCAAAACTTGGTTCAAAGAAAGAGCGTGCATGGCTGGATGAGAACTTTGCAATCAACTGGTATAATGCAAAAACTGAATACTATATGTGTGGCTGGAAGCTTGAAAAACTGGACGGTGATATTCTTGAAATTAAAGTAACTTCTACAGATGTTCCGCTGAACTTAAGAATCCGTGAATATGCAAACAAAAATGAATCCAACTGGCTGGATGATGGTACTCATAGTTTCATTATAAATTTAAAAACAAAGCAGCAGAAGTCCGGTCAAAGCTGGAGGGCAGCTGAATGGAATAAAGATACAAAAGCCTTTGATTTTTCACAGGGCTGCGAAATTGTTCTGGAACCTGCAAGCGGAGTCTTCAAGGATGGTAAGAAGACTGTAGTGGAATATATAAAGGTTGAGTAAACAAAACTGGGCACTTCAAATTGAAGTGCCCAGTGCTTTTGTTACAGATAAGAGGATTATAGTCAATTTCCTGCGGAAATTGACAAAGCGGGAACTACACCGTAATACTTACAGCTAACATTGCTGCTGTACTCGGCGTAGCCGCTGAAGTCGATGTAGAGCGTGATGCTACTATCGCTATAGTCGGGCGAGCGGAGCCACCAGCAGCCGCCGTAGCCGGCTGTAGCTTCCTGATATGCATAGTTTGCCTTTGCATAGTCCGTAGTTACCCTTATAGGGTATCCATAATCACTTGTTGTCGCTTCCTTTTCGCTTAAAAGAAAGATTTTATCGCTTGTGTTGTCGCAGGCAAAATCGTTTGTTCCGCTGTTCCATGTACTTGCATTTGATGCAGGGTTTGTGCTTGCAGCAGAATTGTCCACAGTGGTTGTGGCAATAAGGCTCTGTGCCGAGCTTGTAAAGGCTGTCTGCAAGAAGCCGATTCCATTGTAGGTGCTGTCCGTTGTCTGCTCAGCTGAATCGTTCGCCTTTACCGCATAATTCAAGCCGTTAAGGTATGCCCTGATTTTTGAGTGCTCGTAGTTGTTTGGATAAACAGTTTCCCCTTCTATGGTGCGGTCTACATCGTAATAGTCATAATAAGCCACATTTGCCGTCAAAATGCTTTCTGCCACAAGAATCTTGTTTCCATTTGCACTTGGGTTTAAGACACGCCACTTGATTGGCTCAACCTTAAAGTATTTTTCGCTGTTTGCACTTCTCTCTGCGACTGCCGTGCCGTCACTGTAGGTGTAGCTGTCGTCATAGGCATTTTCCCAGCATTTTGCGTAGTAGTTGTTGTCGCTTCCAAGGTAGTAGGTATAAAGTCCCATACTCACGCTCTTTGTTTCGTCAATCGTTACGCTTTCTGCCTTAATCGTCTGAGGCCAGTCACCAAAGGTGCAATATGTTGCCTCTGTACCGGCAGTTCCGTCTGTTCCTGCTGCAAGATAAGTTACCGTACTGTGGAACTGGTAGGTTGTGTCTTCATTTCCACTACCGCTTACATTCGGGTTGCAGGAAGCAAAGCCAAAAATCATTGCCGCCGCAAAAACCGCCACAATGCCAATTCTTGAGGTTTCCATTGTAATCCTCCGTATATGTAAAATTTCTGATGTCCATTATAGCATATTCATTAGAATTGATGGAAAAAATGAGTGATTCTTTTTCTAAAACAAGCGCACTAGATAATAATTTCCTTAAATGCAAACGAACGAAGGTCGTAACCTTTGTTAGGTTGCGTTTTTAAAATGTCAATTTCATAGAATTTAATTCATCATTAAGTGACTTTTCTACAAAACTATTTAAAGACATATTTAATTTTTTTGCAGCGATAGCAATTTTA
>DGTW01000136.1 GCA_002393835.1 Treponema sp. UBA4326 | reverse complement strand
CAAAGAACTCATGTTGTGATTAATTACCATATTTGTGCCCTCCATGATAAAAAAAAGACAGATACAACATCGTGTTGTATGTCCCGATCTGTGCAGGCATCCTTCGGTTTTTGCGCCCCCGAAGGAGATTTAGACCTTGTACAGCGGGAGACGATATTGAAAAAATCAACATCAGCTTACGCTGTCACAGAAAGCATGAAAGGCAATTTTCAAAGAACTATGGCATGTCTAAATTCATGCCTGATATGGTTAACGGAGAAGGAAAAAATCACGATTTCATTCTCCAGTTGACTTCATTTTAACGGGATGTTTGATGAAAATAAAGAGTGCAGGGCAAAAAACATCGCGCTAATCGTTGAAAAAGCCTTAAAGCGGCTCTTTCAACGATTATTATAATGCACTATCGAAGCAAAGACAAGACATTCTGTGACTGATTGTTTGCCTGTGCCAGCATTGCGGTACCAGCCTGCTGGAGAACCTGGTTCTTAGTGAACTCAACCATTCTCTCTGCCATGTCGGTGTCGCGGATGCGTGATTCAGAAGCCTGGAGATTTTCAGCTGCGATGTCGAGACCCTTTACTGCATATTCCATGCGGTTCTGGTATCCGCCGAGATCTGCGCGCTGTTTGTTGATTCTCTTGAGAGCTTCATCGAGAGTACCGATTGCGCGGTTTGCCGTTTCCGGTGTGTCGATGCTCATAACCTCTTCCGTAGAGACGTCACGAACGCCAAGAGCAGCTGCTGTCATAGTTCCGATGAAAACCTGAACTCGCTGATCCATGTTTGCTCCGATATGGAACCACATTGAGCCAGTGATTGTGTTTTCACCCTGTGACTGTGCGAAGCGTCCTGTGAGCATGTTCATGCCGTTGAACTGAGCCTGTGAGGCGATTCGGTCAACTTCTGCTACAAGCTGTGAAACTTCAACCTGAATCTGCATTCGGTCTTCATCAGAATAGATACCGTTAGATGACTGTACGGCAAGCTCACGGATACGCTGCATAATGTCAGTTGTCTCCTGCAAGTAACCTTCTGTTACCTGAATGAAGCTGATACCATTCTCTGCGTTCTGAGAAGCCTGGTTGAGGCCGCGGATCTGGCTGCGCATCTTTTCAGATACTGCCAATCCTGAGGCATCGTCACCTGCGTGGTTGATTCTTTCGCCTGAAGAGAGTTTCTGCATGTCTTTGGTAAGACTTGAGCCTGTTACGCCGAGGTTGCGGTTGGCGAACATTGCGGACATGTTGTGGTTAATGACCATAGTGTTTTCCTCCGTGGAAATGTGTTTCAGACCAAAATCCTTTTCGGCCTGTTTGAAAAAGGAAACTTCTGTATTACAAGGCTACATCCGTCTCCTTTTTCGTGACGCACTTGTTCAGAATTCTTCTACGAAGCTGTACCGAACATAGCTTGTCCTTATTAGTATCGGATACATGCTTTAGAAACTTTAGTGAAAAAAAACATTTTTTTTAAAATTTTTTTCTAAAGTTTATGAAAAATTCGTTTTTACTGCGGACTTATGGCTTAACTTGTTAAAATTCAAGGTTTTCAAGAATCTTAGCGATGGTTTTCAGGGCTTTTCCACGGTGGGATATCCTGTTTTTTTCTTCTGAAGAAATTTGGGCCACGGTTTTTTTGTAGTCGGGAAGATAGACGATAGGATCGTATCCGAAGCCTCCATTTCCTGCCGCTTCTTCTATTGAATGAATCAGCTGGCCTTCAAAAGTCTCCTGGGCTACGAAGAATCTGTCCGGGTTTAGGAGAAGCACCATGGCGCAGGTGTAGTGGCAGGAACGGTTTTCGCTTTTCGTATCGTTCAGCTGCTGTATAAGAAAGCTGTTTTGCTGCTCCTGGCTTATTTTGCTGCCGTCGGCCTTTCCGTGCATGAAGTCGGGGCCTGCATAGCGGGATGTGTAGATTCCGGGTTCTCCGCCCAGTGCGTCAACGCATATTCCCGAGTCGTCGGCAATTACCGGCTCGTGCACCAGATTCCAGAGGGCACGGGCTTTTATCAGGCTGTTCTCATAAAATGACTTTCCATCCTCAACCGGATCGAAGTCAATTCCGTCGTCAGAAGGTATTCTTATTTCATAATCCTGGAGAATTTGCTGAATCTCCTCTCTTTTGTGCTTGTTGCCTGTAGCCAGGTATAATTTCTTTTTTTCCATTGTGTTGGTCCTTGTCTGCTGAATTTTCATAAAATCATACAGAATTGAGCCTTGCTAGTCTACAAACTCTTATTCGAGGGCAGGGGAGCCTGTTTCTGAAGCGAGTTTTTCTTTTTCGGCTTCTCCGTTTTTTTCAGTCTGCAGCTCCCGGATTTTTCTCAGCCCCTTGCCGCTTTTTGCATGATTTATGTAGAAAGAGACGGTGCGCGGTTTCAGACCTATGATTTTTGCGATTTCTTCGTTTGACGGCGAGTTTGACCTGACTGAAAGCAGCTTGTTGTGAATCTGCCATTTTTTCGTTTGTTTTTCGTACTTGCTCTTAAGGATTTCATGTTTTTTCTCAGCGTAGGAAGGCACCAGCATTTCCTGCATGTATTTTCGGTGGAAGAAAAAGGCATTGTTTCGCCTTGCGATTAAATCCTGATTGAGACAGTCCTTCCTTAGCATGGAGTCCCTGAGAGCTTGTATTTTCTCGAAGAGCAGGCCTTTGTCTATGCCTGTGAATTTGCTCACTCTTTCAATTGTTTCGTCATCGATGTCCTTGCAGGCCTTCATCAAAAGGACAAGAGCCGTTAGTTCTGCTACTTTCTTGTTTCGCTCAGCTTGACCAGAGGCCTTTTTCGTTATTTGGGAGAAAGTTTTCTTTTCCTGCAATGATTCAGCCTCGTTTTCATCTAAATCTTCTGGGAGACTCAGCCTGTTTTCCCAGGTTTTTTCCTCTGTTTCATTCCTGAGAATTGCGCTGATGCTCTTCATTTCATTTTCTTCCTCAAATAACCGTCGAAGAAAGGCCATCTTGTAATTTGCGATGCATCCTGTGATGAATGCCGTAAAAGTAACGCTTCCTCCCGGAATGAATTTGTCGAAAATTTTCTCAAAAATACCGTGCATTATTATGAGAAAATCACTTTTTTGATCTTCTGAGAAAGAATTCAGGCCGTATTTGTGCGGGTTCATGTAAAGTTCTTCCCAGACTATGTTTACGGCCTGAGTTTTGCTGACTACTTTTTTACTTACAAGCTCTGGTAAGCTCTCTAAATTTATTTTTGTCATATTGCCTCCGTTTATTGATTAGCAATATGTGTGCCAAGTCAAAATTTTTTAGAAAAATATGAAAAAATATGCAAAAAGAAGAAAAATCCAGTAAGAAAATAATAAAAAACAGTAAAAACCAACAAAAAAACAGCAAAATCCAGAAAAAACCAGAAAAAAACAACAAAAAACAGAAAAAGCCAACAAAAAACAGAAAAAAACAATTAAAACCAACATAATAAGTATTTCATACACAAGGCTCCTGGTGACAAAAAAAAGCGTGGCTTTTATGACCACGCTTTTACCTGACTGGTGTTTTTGTAAATTACTTATAGGACTTTCTTGAACTCTGCGCAGATTTTTTCCAGCACATCAGGTATTTTTCCGTCAATGCTAAGTCCGGCAGCGTTCTTGTGGCCGCCGCCTCCGAATTTTGCGGCGATTGCGCTTACATCAACTTTGTCCCGGGAACGGAAACCGCAGGTGCAGGTAAGCTCTGTATCCTGTCTTACGAAAAGTACGGCCTCAATTCCGTCTACGGACAATAGAAGTGAGTAAAGGGCATCGGAGTCCCGGCCTTCCTGGCCCCAGGCTTTAGTATCCTCCATTGTTTCGTAGGTAACGGCCAGCTTGTTTCCATAGCGCCGTTCTACCCTGTCCAGCATGATTCCAAGCAGTTTTCGGGTGGAGTAGGGTTTCCCGCCAGTCATCTCATCGTAAGTTTTTCTCGGGTTTGCCCCGGCCTCAACCAGTCGAGCGGCCTGAACGAATACTTCGGCAGAATCAGCGTTAAGAAACCTGAAATAGCCGGTATCAGTTGAAAGGGCGAAGAAAAGGTGTTCTGCTGTCTTTTTTGGAACTTGACCGAGAATCTTTTCGTAAATTTGCTGTACGAGACAGGCCGTGGCCGGGGAAGTCGAATCGATTATGCAGTTTGACGAGACCTCAGCAGTTTTGTGGTGGTCAATTATAAAAGTGTCAAGGCCATTGAGGTCTCCTTCAATTTCGCCAAGTCTTGCCATCTCAGAACAGTCAAGAATTATGAGGCCTGATTTCTTTCGTTCCGGCTCGGAAAGAAAAGTCATTTCTTTTGAGAAGAAGTTTGCTTTTTCACGAATTTCAGGTCTCTTAAAAGGACCTGCAGAAATGAGCTGGTATTTAATTCCCTGGGCATCGAGAAAATCAGCCATAGCCAGACAGCTGTAAACCGCATCCCCGTCAGGATCCTTGTGACCGGCGACATAGAAGAAGTCATGGCTTTTTATAAATTCTTTGAATTCCGAAATTTTTACATCTGAGATAATCTGCATTTGCTGCTCCATTTAAAACAAAATAAGGGCTGTGACAATGACAGCCCTTTTCAAGATTGCTATTTTGACTTAGTAGACGATGTCGAAAGTCTCTTTGTCTGCGTCTTCAACTTTGTGAGTGCTGTCTGCAACGCCCCAAATTGGAGAATCTCGTGAGATTGGCAGGGTGAGCATTACTCGGTCGAACTGACCGTCGCGCTTGAAAACAGTCATGTAAGGATACATCCCTTTTGGAAGAGCACGGAATGAAAGCTTTGACTGAGCCGTCATGGAATTTGAATACCATTTCTTTGGAACGGAAATAGTTCCGACATCACGATGGCCTTTTGCGTACATTACGATGTATGCATCTCGGTGGTCAAGGACTTTATAGACCTGAACATTGTGATAAGAAAGTTTTGACTCTTTGTACTCGTATTTGTAGTTCTGCTCTTCCTTTGCGGCTGCAGAGAACAACACTCCCACACAGAGCAATGCTGACAAAATAAGCATTTTTTTCATATAGAATCTCCTTTTGGCGCCCTCACCTTAGATGAGCGCGAGCATAATTGCCTTAATGGTATGCTTGCGGTTTTCTGCCTCGTCCCAGACTTTGCTTGCAGGACTTTCGAAAACATCCTCGGTAACTTCCTGACCAATGACAGCTGGAAGACAGTGCATGAAAATCGTACTGCTTTTCCCTGTGGCTGCCATTAAGTCTTTGTTTACCTGATAGGGTGAAAGAAGGCGCGTTCGTTCCTCTTTGAGTGATTCTTCACCCATAGAAACCCACACATCAGTATAAAGGCAATCAGCATTTTTTACAACTGAAATTTCACTGGAAATTTCAATTTTTGCACCGCTTTTTGCTGCGAGAGGTGCACAGATTTCCTGAATGTCTTTTGGAGGAAATAGTTCTTTCGGAGAGTAAATCGCAAAGTCGATTCCGAGCTTGGCCGAGATAATCATGAGGGAGCGGGCCACATTGTTGCGTCCGTCGCCGCAGAAGGCCCATTTGAGCCCCTTGAGTTTTCCGAAGTTTTCCTTGAGTGTCATAATGTCGGCCAGAGCCTGGGTCGGGTGATAGTCGTCCGTAAGGCCGTTGATTACCGGAACCTTTGAGAATTCCGCCAGCTGCTTTACATGTTCCTGCTTAAATCCCCGGAATTCGATGGCACTGAACATACGGCCCAAGACTCGTGCTGTGTCCTTGACGCTTTCCTTTCCGCCAAGCTGAAGATCCTGGGTTGACATGAAGACCGGGTGACCGCCTTCCTCGCCAAAAGCCGTCTCGAATGAGGAGCGGGTGCGGGTTGAGCGTTTTTCAAAAATGAGGGCTATTGTTTTGCCCAAGAATCGCTGGTGAATTTCACCTGCGTGAGCCTGCTTTTTGACTAAAAATGCATAATCAAGGAATTGCAAAATTTCTTCCGGCTCATAGTCAAGCCAGGTAAGAAGCGAGCGCCCCTTGAATGGTGAATCAAATTTTTCTGCTTGAATCATAAAGTATTCTATAATTAAGATAATTTTTGGTCAACTGTTTCTATAAAAAGTATCTGATGACGCTGAGCCTGATTTGTTTTTTTTTCTTGTTCTTCATGATGCTTTGTCCTTAATAAAATCCATTTGGGTTGTAAAAAATAGGGAAGGCTCATGCGCCGTAAAAAAAAATACCCACGACATATAATATCGTGGGTAAGAAATAAATAGGGGCAATAGGACTTGAACCTAT
>DGTW01000125.1 GCA_002393835.1 Treponema sp. UBA4326 | reverse complement strand
TAATTTAATTTTTTTATCTTTTTTGAAAAGTCAAAAAAGAAAATCTCCAAAATCTCTAATTCTCTCTGTTCACAGGCTGATAAACGGCCTTTCCCTCAAGGGCAATTTTTCCGTTCTCAACTTTTATTTTGCCCAAAACTTTTATTGGACGCTCTCCGTCAATCGGAGGCTGGGGAGACTCTGCAAAGATGAGGGGAACAAAGCCTTCAACCCGCTCCATGTTCTCATACCCCACCAGCAAATCGCAGCGGAATGACTTACCCTCGCTGACAGAATTTGATATCCTGCCAGACCAGGCCACGCTGCATCCCAGATACAAATCCGGCTCCTTGGCCACATCAGCATAGGAAATATTATCACCAAAAGTTGAGAGGGAGTCAAAAGTAGGCTCCTTAAAGTAAGTGGAAATCATCTCTGCCTTGGCTTTGATGGCATCGCTTGCGTTTGAATTGAGCAAACGGTTAATCTCAACCAGAGATGCGTTCTCCTTGTAATCCTGAAAATATGTCATGGCCATATCATAGGATTTTTTTATCTGGGCATCGGACAGGATATATTTGTAAGTTCCGCCTGACAAATCTTTTTTGTGAGCGTTTCCCATTTCGTCGACGGAAAGGAAAAGCTCGCTTAAATCAGCCCTTGCATTTGCAGCTGGCAGGTGAAGTTTTCTAGCCGCATTGGAGAATTTTCCAAAATTGAAAATCATAAGGGCCAAAACCACGCCTGCAAAAGCGGAGAGGACAATTCTTTTTATGGTATCTGGATTGACACCCAGCGGAGGATAGTATTTTTTGATTTCCCCAGTGTCAAAGGCATGGCAAAGCTCCTCATAGCTTCCGTGGGAGCGGATAAATTCCATTGCCCGCAAGGCCAGCTTATTGTTCGGGTCATAATCCAGCGCATCAACATAATACTCAATCGCACGGTCAGTCTCCCCCCTGTGAAGGAAAAGGACAGCCTGGGCGCAGAGCAAAGTCGTGTCGGTCATGCGGATATGACGAGCACGCTGAAAATACACGCCTGCATTCCCAGTATCGCCAAGGTAAAGGCAGGCAAGGCCTGCAGTGAGAAAATAGTCAAAACTCTCCCTGTAAATCTCAGGATTTCTCCCGGACTCAAGGATCGAAAGTGCCTGTGAGAATCTTCTTTTTTGAAGCAGCAAGTGTGCCTTTTCCAAATCACTGCGAGCCATTCTATTGTCGCCTCAATTTTTCAAGGATTGCGTCAAGCTCAGCATTCAGGCGCATGACTTCATTCTTATTGACATTCTTTGAAGACTGCAGGGAGTCTATTTTGTCTATCAGCTGCTGAATGTATTCTGGATCAAGCTGATAATCTTTTATCGGAGGAACGATGAATTCAACAGTTGCTCGCTTTTCAGCCTTTTCAGCCTTTCCAGCCGAATTCTCACTCTTTTTTGCGTCGCCAAGAGCCTCGCTTGACTCTCCGTCATTTTCTTTTGGATTTTCTTCAGGCGGAGGAAGATTGTCGGCAAAATACAGGCCCCGGGGATCTTCCTCGTTAGTTGCGGCAGCTATATAGAAGACGCTTGAAGTCTTCTGGCCTGGAGCAATGACATCGCCCGGCCAGTCAATCATAATTCCTGAATCATCATAGCCACGGATATTTGAGAAGCCCCTTCCCGTTCTGAAGCCAGTGTCCCAGTCCATTCTGTGAAGCTCGTCTATGTTTCCCATGGTCACGGATTGAACTGGACTTACGCTGATACCATCAAGGACGAACTGAAAACTGGTGTAGCCGTTTGAGGAAACAATACATCTTTCCTTGTGCATGTCCTCCTGAGAAAAACGAGTTTCATTGCGGATCCGGCTGTTCAAGTCAGTAATGAAATGAACTGAAGATGTCTCGCCACAGACAGTGTCAAAGAGGGCCCGCACATCGACATAATGCTCAAACCTGTCTTCATTAATAGAATAAACGACGATTTTTACTATATCCTCTGGGGCATCTTTTTTGCTCTGTAAAATTGAAAAATCAACGACAATCCTAACCCTTTTGTCCAGGCGGAAAAGAAGCTGGGCACCCTTATCAAGCCTGCGAAGTTCCTTTTTGACCCGGTTTGATCTCATGCAGTCAAAAACTTCCCCGTCAAGTTTTACGAGAAAGCCTGAAGATGAAAACAAATCTGATTCAGAAAGAAGAGGCGTTTCCTTTTTTGACGGAGAAATGCTGAAAATATTAAAAGTGCCTGTTTTCCCGAAGAATTCAAGCTTTAGTGAGCCGGCCGAAAGGACATAATAAGGCTCCAGGTGATATTTTATGCCTAAGATTTCATCGGTTCTTTCGGTTTCCTGCTCGATTTTTGCGCGACGCTCCTCTGCAAGAGCCTTCTGCCTTTTTGCATATTCCTCGTCTACCATAAGCTCGGTGAGATGACGAGACTGGCCGATATTTTCCTTTAATTTTTTATCGTCTATAGAGTAAGCCGAAAGCACTGCCAGCGACAGCAAGACGGCTCCTGTCATTCTTTTCATTTTTCGCTCCCCTCTTCCTTCTCGTCAAGCAGATACTGCAATTGTTTTGCCTTGCGTTTAAGGGCCTGAAGGCCGATTTCCCTGGTGGCATCGCTTGTATTCTTGACGGCAGAAGTTCCCTGTCCCTTGCCGGTTTGCTTGACCCTTATCGAAGACTCATTGACACTCTGGATAACATTAACGACAGGATTTTTGGGCTTCGTAACAAGCGGAGTCTTCTCATCGCTTTTTACGACTTCTGGCACAGGCTCTGCAACAGCCTCAACCACCGGCTCTTCCACAAGCGCAAGGCCTTCCTCTTCAGGACTAGCCTCAAGCAAAGCCTCCAACTCGGCGATTCTTGCCTGTGCATCTATGAGAGAACGCCTTACTCCGCTCTCATCCTCAAGGGCATATACTCTCAACTGCCTTTCATATTCTTCACGGGTAGAAAGATTTTCCTCACCGATTACTTTCAGAAGATAAAGCAGTTTTTCTTCCCTTTCCCGTCTCTCAATCAAATCGAGCTTGTACTGGGCCTGGGGGGCACGCTCACAGGCAGGAAAATCCTTTACGACACGCTCATAAAGACCACGGGCACTGTCAAAGCAATATTCGTCATAGAAAGCCTCTGCTATCCAGAAAATCGCCAAGGGAAAAAGCTCACTGTCAGGATTCTGATGGCAGAAATCGCTGAGCGAAAGAATTGCGTCCTCGTTTCTGGCAAGAAGATGAAGGAGTCGGCCGTTCTGATAGCGCACATACTCCGAATATGGGCTTGCAGGAAAATTGTCAATGAATTTCTCGCAGTCAGTCTGAGCCTGACGGTATTCTCCGGCATAAATTTCGCTTTTTATGAGCATGAAGTAATTTTCGTCGCTGGCATTTCCGGGAAGGGAAACGACCTTGCGAAGGAAAAAAATAGCGGACACCCAATCCTCGTTTTTGTAAGCCTCAGCTCCCTCTTTTAAGGCAGAAATTGCCTGCGACCGCTCTGCCGCCTGCGGCAAAGCAGAAAATAAAGAGAAAAGGGACAAAAAAGCAAGGACAAGGATTTTCTTCAAGCTAAATCTCCCACTTTAACTTGCCGCTGAAAAAAGAAGAGCCCGACACGAGAATGTCCGCGCCAGCCTCAGCGACCTCAGCGTAATTTTTTTCGTTTATGCCGCCGTCAACGGAAATCTTAAATGAAAGAGATTTTTCCGAGCGGATTTTTTTGAGCTGGGATATTTTCTGGAGGGTATAGGGGATGAAAGACTGGCCTCCGAAACCCGGGTTGACGCTCATTACGAGAACAAGGTCTACCAGGGGAAGAATTTCGCTCAAAGCAGCTACCGGCGTTGAGGGAACTATGGAGATGCCGCATTTTTTTCCGAGGCTGTGAATGTGGCTGATAAGCCTGTCGATATGAACAGTGGACTCATAGTGAAAAGTAATCCAGTCACCGCCGGCCTGGGCAAAAGAATCGACCATTAATTCAGGTTTTTCTACCATAAGATGAATGTCAAAGGGAAGCTTGGTGAGTTTTCTGATAGATTTTATGACAGGCTGACCGTAAGTGATTTGGGGAACGAACTGCCCGTCCATGACATCAATGTGAACGACACTGCCCCCTTCGTCCTCGATTTTCTTTACTGCGGATTTTAAATCAGCGAAATCTGCCGAAAGCAGGGATGGTGCCAACAAAGTTTCTTTCATTATTGTTCTATAATAACAGATGAAGGGGATATTGTAAACATTTTAGAAAAAGTCTGACTTCATGAGAGAAGTCGAGAACACTATTTTTCAAAATTTCCAATATATTTTAAAAAAATGTCTTAAATAGATATTGACATAATAAGAAAAAGGCTTTATAAACTTTACCCCACTTTTTATAATTTTTTCACTTTTTATTGACTAAAATCCCTATTTTTATAATAATGATAGATAACACTATGGGTAGCAAGGCTGAAGAAGAGTTAACGAAAGCGTATAAATTCCTCTCTGAAGGAAATCTTTCTCAGGCAAAGGAAGTGGTAACGCAGGCTTTCACCTACAACTTTGACAGCCCGGAGCTCAAATTCACCCACTGGTGCTGCTCTTACTGGGTCGATTTCGTACAGAACCTTCCGCGAATGGAGTCTTACGAACAGGGAGACGGCTTAATCGCCCGCTGGAAGAGTTTCAGGCAGGATTACGAGAAGCAGGAGAGCTTCCTTCAGAAGGCGGTCTACAACCTTCAGCAGGGAATTTTCACACTGGCTCTCAACGCATACGAGCTTGTCAAAGAAGAGGGGACGCAAAGCCAGCTGGCCGACCTTTACCGCAAGAAAGGTCTTTGCTGCAAAAAACTTGGCAAATACGAGACGGCACTCTCCCTTCTTTCTGAAGCATACAGAATTTCACCGCAATCTGCAGTCATTCTTGCCGAAATGGCAGACTGTCTCGCTCTCTGCGGCGAAGAAAAAAATGCCAAGGTTCTCTTTCGGGAAGCATTCTTTATCGATGCCCAGCGAATCGAAATCGAATTCCTCGACTCAGAGCTTATCTGCTGTCTAATCCGGCAGGTAAAAGAAAAAGGCTTTACAGGCGCCCCCCTTCTTGAATGGATTCCTGTTTACGGTGTTCTCTACGGAGTCTTCAACGTAAAAAGGGAGCTTCGTCCCCAGGAAGCAGGCAGGCTACGCCAGGAAATATTCGCCAAGGAAAACGAAATCAAGGATCCTTCAA
>DGTW01000064.1 GCA_002393835.1 Treponema sp. UBA4326 | reverse complement strand
TGTAAGTGAGTTTAATGATCAGTAAGGTTTGACACAGATTAACACGGATACACACGGATGTTTTTATACGGAAGTGTGGCTGTGTGTTGCTTGTGTTTTATGCCAGTCTTCTTTTGTGGGAGGCTGGCGATTCTTTTCTAGTTGATTATACTTGCTTATCCAAAAACATGTTTCTATAACACAAAAGGCTTTCCCCAATTGAGGAAAGCCTTTTGTGTTAATGAGAAGTTTTACTCAGACTGCTCAGCGGGTGTTACTTTGATTGTCTTTACATCCAATCCACCGGTTCCTTTATTATTTACTTTTTTTGCTCCATTTCGGCTGAAGACGAGGTAGACAGGGCCAGATGCCGGCACCGTGCCAGTGATAGTCACATTCTTTGTACCTTTTGTTAGCTCATCAGAAACTACATTACCAAGCAAGTTTCCGTTTTTGTCAATGAAAGCAGCTTGCAAAGGACCACCAGTTGGATTATCAGATTCATTTGCACCTCTGAAATCAACTGTCGCTGTAATTGTTCCCGCTCCATCAAGTGGAAGCTCGATATAGCGATCAAAATCGGTAATTGAGACATCATCGTTTTTCAAATCGCCTTCTGACAAGCCACCATTATAATTCAGTGCTGTTATTGCAGAAATAATTTCTTCCGTCAGTTCAGCATTTTCTTCATGCTTTGAGTGGAAACGAAGTTTATTCTTCCCGGAATGAAGAATAGCGCCGTTTGAAAGTTTTAGTCGAGAAAACGATGCCGGATAACCAATGACATCTTTTGTGTCCATATTCCAATCTGCCAAATTACCAAAATCAGCAAGCGTGATGCCATTTTCTCCATATGCGAAGCTGTATGTTTTTGCTGTTGCTGGAGTTGTAACTGCCGGATTTGGATATGTTGTATCCTCTTCTGTGTCCTGGTTTTCGGTGTTTGTGTTATCATCTATGATTGGGTCTGGCTCAGAGGGTTCTCCTATGGTAATACTAAATATATGAGAATGTGTTCCATAAAATAAAAGATAAACGGTACTTGTTATTGGGAACGAAAAATTGGATAAATATGTTTTTGATTCTTTTGAATACAGTACATTACCTTCGTTGTCAGTTACTATGAAATATCCAGGATTTTCATTCTGTAATGTTGAATCCATCTCAAAAGAGAGAATTGTACTCTCAGAATTAGGAATTTTTATACCGCTTTTTACAGAAGATAGATTGATTTTTTCTCCTTCTTTTGGAACTGAAATATCCGTGTCATCGGTAGAATTGTGAAAATATATGTAGCCCCAATCAGTACGATTAAAATCAATATTTACATTACTAAAGTTATTAGGGTCAAAGTTCTTAGTGCAAAAGATTTTTATTCCATTGATTGTTGCTGTTCCAATAAGATCATAAAGATTATCACGAAAATTAGAAAGTGTTGAATTCTTTCCTAGAACAAAATCATCAAGTGTCACTTTTCTAAAATCAACAGAAGTTGCGTCCTGTTCTTCTTCCTGCTCCAAATGGACTTCCGGTTTTTTTGGAGTAGCGGTGAACACTTCAGATTTTGTGTTGTATGTTCGGAGAAGAAACTTGCTGAATGCTTCTTTGTATTTATTCACAAATTCAGGAATATTCTGTTCATCGTCATCGCGTGTGCGGTTGATTTCTTTATAGAAAATACCTTCTGTTTTGCTTTTGTCAGGAACGAGCGTAACATCGAAGAAATCCAAATCTTTGAGGAATGCACAGCTCTCAAATGAATCCTGATAGACTGCTCGCAAATAAATTTTTGCAGGAACCGTGTAGCCGTTGAGAGTGGTTGTTTCCTCTGAGAAACGAATATTGTTGCTCAACTCATAAACAGCTTCGGCGAGAGTTATGTTTTTGGTTTCACTGCCATCATTAAAAGTGACTGGCAGGTTAGTGAATACGGTACTATCACCCTGCCTCCAAGAAGAGCTGAGTGTCTTTTTGCTTTTATTTACCCCATCAGCCTTGCCTGTTGTTTCTACAGTAATTGAAAAATAATTCCCACCGTATGAATTTTTAAAATTAAGTTGCACTCTGTTTCTATAGTCATCATTGTTGTTATTTTTATTGCTGCCTGTTGAATCTCCGAATGGTGCTGTTCCGCATGCTTCTACGGCAAATTTGCGTTCAGTGCCGTAAGCGGTAGAATCTGTGTTTTTGAAAGAATAATATTCACCATTACCATCCAAGGTATATCCATAGGCTTTGGAATCATCGTTATCTTCGCAAGAATATACATAGGAATTTGCTATTTTTTCTGTTCCGCCAATAGTTGTTACTTTCTGGTAATCTTTATTGGTTTTTACTTTTTTAAGATTTGCTTTTGTAATGGCAACTTCGCCGTTTTTATCATATTTATATGTTTTTCGTATAGCAGTTTTATCAGAAAGACTGCCGCCTATATTTTCCGGTGTTGTCCATACATCAAACCTGTTGGGGTTATAGTATTTGTGCAAGATTGCGATTTTGTTAAAATCAGTCTTGCCGTCGTCTGTCAATACGAAATCCTCAACGAATTTCTTTTGCATTACGCTCTTTTTGTTATCACCGCTAATATCAAGATTTTCATATCCAGAGACTTTTCTTTCCACAAGATTTGAGATTAAATCGTCTGCCAAAAAGCGCTGTTGAAAGGTGGCAATTGTTTGTGATTCTGCGTTAAGTATATAAAAAATGTCTCTTACTTCTGTGGTGTTGCTTTTTAGATCTGCACCGCTAATACTAATGGCAGAGTCCAAATTTGCAGGCATAGCCTGAACATACTTCGTAATTCCAGCTTCTTCCAAAGACCTCCTGACATACACATCGCTGGCAAATTTTTCAATGAGCAAATCTACATTGCTGTCTCCTGTACTAATACCCGCACGACTTGAAACTGCGCTTCGGTCTGCAACATTCGCTGAGACATTATTTGTAGATTCAGCCGAAAGATGGTTTGCGATGACATAAAACTTTTCGCCACCAATCTGAATCTGCTGACCTGCTTTTGCACTGGCAAGCTGAGCTTTTGTTGTGTCCGTTGACTGCTCATCAGGATGGGTCTGTGTTTGTGGTTTTTGCATCTCTGAAGAAGGCGAATCATCTGACACATCACTACATGCCATAAAAGCCGTAGCCATAAACAGTGCCGAAACTAATATCAGCACTTTCTTTGTTACTTTCATAAAAAATCCTCCAGTTTGGAAATATTTATCGAGAATTATAAGAAAAACCTTACTTTTTGTAGTGAGTAAAAATCACAGTGAATTCCGTGCGTTACGCATGGTGTTTTATGTGCGTTGCTCACTTTCGCTTTAGTGACAATCTGTTATAATTAGAAAAGATGGGTATGAGGCGATTTATCACTTTTTTCGCAGTTTTTTTGCTTTCTCTTCCGATTTTTGCAAAGCAGATAATTGCCCCGCTGTGGGAGGAATTTGATACGCAAACGGAAAATGGCAGTCGCTCTTCTTGTATTTCTTCCCTTGATACGATGATTTCTTCACTTGATTCGATGCTTTCAGATTCTTCTTTTTTGTATGTGCGTGATCAAAATCCCGAGCTTTTTGCGCTTGTCTCTAATCTTCGTGATTTGACCTTTTCTACTCTTACGCTTATTTCTGACAGTGCGCTTTCTGATTCTGAGGCTCTTTCGCTTATGGCAGATAAAAAGCATGAAATGGGACATATTGTCTTTGATATTCTTTTAAACGAGCGGAAAATTGCTGATACAGCACAGTTTTTGTATTCTATTCTTGTGATTCTTCTTTCTTTTTTGGGAATTCTGCTTCTTTTCTTTGTACTTTTGTATTTCAGCCGGCAAAAACGAGTTATGGAACTTGAAAAAACGGTTGAAAGCGAGCGGCTGATTACAAAAACCATTGTTCAGGTGCAAGAAAATGAGCGCACGAGAATCTACCGGGATTTGCATGACACGGTGGCACAGGACATCAAGGCTTTGAATCTATTTGCGAGCCAGCTTACAGCCCTTCCTGAGCAAAATGTGGAAACAAAAGAACTTTTCTCCAAAATTGAATTTTTAGGAAAGCGGATGATTGACGAAATCTATGTCGTTATCAAGAATCTTACTCCGCCTGAACTGCACGAAAATTATATCTCCTCAATAGAAGACTTATGCCAGAATATGACTAATCTCACAAAAATTCCGTGTAAGTATCTTATAGAGCCGAAAATCACGGACAAATTGCTTTCTCTTTCTGAAAACCAGAAACTGCACATCTATCGTATTATTCAGGAATCCCTCAACAATGCAATCAAACATGCATCTCCTACGGAATGTTCGCTTCTGATTACAGGACAGGATAATTTCATCGATATTTTTGTGACTGACGACGGAAAAGGCTTTGAGTCGCTTTCTGGAAAAATCACGCAGAATACATTCGGCATAAAAGGAATGATGAGCCGGGCAAACGCAATCGGGGCAAAACTTGTGGTCGATTCAACAGAAGAAAGCGGAACGGAAATCAAATTAACTATACCTATACAAAATAAGAGTGCGGGGGGGGGCAAATAAATGGATAAATTTAATGACCTTTCTAGTGGAGTTTTTGCAAGGAGAACGATGGTCTTCCAGCTTGCGGTGGGAATTCTCGCAGGCTTTTTAAACTATATCTTTTCTTCTTCAATGCTGAAGCTCGGAGTTCCGCTTTTTATGGACACGATTTTTACGGCGACGGCAAGTTGTTTCGGGATTGTGTGCGGGATTGTAGCGGCGATTTCAAGTCATATCGTGTCGTTCGTGATTGCGGGCTTTTCTTTTCCAGAGGAAGCTTCCAATATGATTTTTGTGTTCTGTTCGCTTACGGTTGTTCTTGGAATGCGGATTCTTATTCATCTTTCAGAGAAAAGGGAGTTTCCGGTTTCTCCGCTTCATCTTTTTGCGCTTGGAATCATGATGGCACTTGTTATCAGCATTGAGGGGGCGTTTTTTTATGTGCTTCTTTTGAAGTATTCAGAATATGTGATTGACAACAAGGCGGTCTCCACGCTGATTTACACACTCATCACGCAGAAGATTTCGCTTATCGCTTCTTCGACGCTTGCAAGAATCCCTGTGAATATGGTTGATAAACTTATCGCAGTCTTTGCCGGTTGGTATCTGGCAAAGCTTGCGAACAGGTTCCCCCTTTGTAAAAATTAAGGATGAAACATGGCAAAGAAAATAGTCTTTTTTGATGATCACACGATGGTGAGGCAGGGTCTTTCTTCATGGTTTGCTTCTCAGCCTGATTTTTCAGTTGAAGGCAGTGCGGGCATGGTAGAAGAAGCAATCTGTCTTATTGATTCGCTTTCAAAATCCTTCGGGAACGAAAAAATCATCGTCGTTACGGATTTGTCATTTTCCAATGAAGAAAAAAGCGGCTACGATATCCTTGACTATATTCAAAAGAATGCACCGAACATGCTTCCGGTGGTGTATTCGTCTTTTTACGGCGGCGGCTACATTACCATGGCGTGTGAAAAAGGAGCGCAGGCGTTCGTCAGTAAGAATTCGGGCGAGGAACAGCTTTTAAAGGCTGTGGAATATATCCTTGCGGGAAAGACTTTCATACAGGGAGACTTGGTGAACGACATGCTTTCCGTGCGGGATATGTACCGCATTCTGACCAAAAAGGAACTCGAACTTCTTGAGTATCTTGCAGAAAACCTCAGTAAAGAAGACATCGCCGAAAAAATGAATATTTCGCTCCGTACCGTGGAAAACTATCTGAGTCGTATATACGACAAGACTTACACAAAGAACACGATTGAACTTCTGGAAAGAATGGGACGCAGGTTTGTGTAGGGCGTAGAGAATGAACAATTCACTAGATTTTTCCTAGGGCTAAGAGAAAAGCAAAGAAATGAAGTTCAATGTCGTAAATATAACAGATTTGCTTTCTTCTGTTGGCGAAGATGAAGTCTGCACAGCTCTCGCTGATTTTGAGTGTTCCAAAAATCCCGAAATAGAAAATTTTCTCAGGTATAATGCAATAGATTTTGCAAAGCGTAAGATTTCTGTATTTATGGCGAGCGTTTTTCGGAGACAGATAAAACAAAGTATATTCAGTTGTTGAAATTCTTTTGATACTAATCCTTGTAGTTTTGCGTTAAGGATACGAAAGGCGGCGAAGCCGTTCTGTAATGAGCGTAGCGAATGGAAGAATGAAGCGTCAGCGGAACCTGTAGTAGCCTGACCCGCAGGGAGCGGAGCGACCGGAGGGGAACGCCCGGAACTTTTAGCCTGCTCCGTATGGCCGCTCCCTAGGACTGGCGTTTTTTATATTTCTTTAGTTTGCACCCAGTTTTTTTGCTTCTTCAAGTGCGGCATCATCTGGCGTGAGCTGAGATTTTACCGTACCAACAAGCGTTGCCCCGGCTCCAGTTACTCGATCGCTCCAGTCAGAGAGCCACTGGCCTTCACCCCAGTCATAAGAGCCAAAGAGACCGACTTTCTTTCCGCTCAAAGAGCCTTCGATTCCAGAGAAAAATGTCTCCATTGAATCTTCAAGCTGCTCTGCTCCCATTGCGGGGCTTCCCAAAAGAATCAGGTCTGAACCAAGAACTTCTGCCGAATCTGCTGTGTCCGCAGTCGAAAGGCTTACCTCTCGTCCTGCAGCCTTTGCTCCCTCCGAAGCCGCATTTGCCAGTTGTTCTGTGTTTCCTGTTGTTGTAGCGTAAACAATAGATACTTTCATTTTGTTCCTCCTGTTTTTTTATTTACTTTATACTTTTTGGTCGCAAGCGGAACTGAAAGACCGCTCACCAGCCATTTCATGCATGTTTCTGTGCAAGATTTGTATTTCTGCATCAGGCGAAGGGCATTTTCTTTGTTGCCGTAGACTTTCCAGAAACCAGAATATTTGAATTCTTCCGCCCCATGAGTCTCAAAGCCTATGACATCTTCGAGTGGGTAGCCCAAAAAAAGCCCGACTTCATGGGGAAAATCTTCGGAAGTAGCCAGTCTGTGCAAAAGCTCGGCAAGGACGGAAGCAAATCCCTTATTTATGGGATAATTTTTATATAGAAGATAATTGCGATTTTCTGGAATTTTGCAGACACGCTCCAGGAGATTTTTGTCGTAAACAAAGAACAAAAAGCGGTTTTCGGATTTTTTGAGCGGGACGAAAAAAATTTTTCGTTTGGAAAAATCTGGCTGCCAGGAACGGAGTTTTCTTAAGCCGGAAAAATAATTATCGCCATTCATGGAAAAAAGGCAGGCAGGTTTGATTCCGCAGAGGGCTGGCGCTCCGCAATGAATTATTGTCTCGTCAAAGCTCATTTTTACATATCCCCAGAAAAAAAATAGCGGACAAAACGAGAAACAGTCAAAATGTCTTGTCCGCCAAAGAGGTACTAAAAGAGTTAGTTTTAGCTAACTTTCATTGTTAGAATATGCTAATATTAGTTTTATGTCAATAACTTTTTTTGATAAAATGCTGAAATTTCTCTTGTTTTGCGGGAATACTTCAGTTAAACTTTGAATATTAGGGTGCAACCCGCTTCGCGGGTCGGGCTTTTGTTGAGTTTTTTCGATGAAGCCCGCATGGATGCGGGGTAATGGAAATCAGCCGCAAGAATTTTGCATCGCAAAATTCTTGTCGCGACACGATGTCGCAAAATCCCTTGCGCGGGAGTTGATTATGCAAATTACAATCTTCGGTCTTTTAATTCCTTTTCTTGGTACGGCTCTTGGCTCTACCATGGTCTTTTTTATGAAGCGCGAGATGAATGATTCTGTTCAGCGTGCTTTACTTGGTTTTGCCGCCGGTGTTATGATTGCCGCCTCGGTCTGGTCTCTTCTTATTCCTGCAATGGATATGAGCGGGGAGCTTGGCCGTCTTGCTTTTCTTCCTGCCCTGATCGGCTTTGCCCTTGGCGTGGCTTTCCTTTTCCTGCTCGACAAAATTACCCCTCACCTTCACGCCATGGCTCAGACACCAGAAGGTCCGAAATCTTCTGTCAGCAAAATAAGCCGCACGATGATGCTCGTTTTTGCTGTCACTCTTCACAACATCCCGGAAGGAATGGCCGTTGGCGTGGTTTTCGCAAGTTTTCTGGCAGGCGGTTCGGCGATTTCTTCTGCTGATGCTCTTGCCCTTTCCCTCGGTATCGCAATACAGAATTTCCCGGAAGGTGCTATTATTTCAATGCCCCTTCGCAGCGAAGGAAACCGCAGGGCAAAGGCCTTTTTTTACGGAACCCTTTCTGGTGCCGTGGAGCCTGTGGCAGCTATTATCACTATTCTTCTGACTTCACTTATTCTTCCATTCCTCCCCTACCTTCTGGCTTTTGCGGCTGGTGCAATGGTTTATGTCGTTATCGAGGAATTGATTCCAGAAGCCACCCGCGAAGAAAAGACTGACATTTGTACCCTGGGCTTTGCTTTTGGTTTTGCCCTGATGATGGTTCTCGATGTGGCTTTAGGCTGATAATTTCGTTTCAATATAGCTGCTGTTTGTGGCTGGGATTTTTGTCTTCACTCCCTTGTATTGTATCTTCACTCCATGCTAGTATTTTTTAGAGGTACGAAAATGACATACGCAGAAGTGCTTGAAGAAGCTAAAAAATACATTGGAAGCAAGTGCAAGGCCTGTCCTGTCTGCAACGGGCTTGCCTGCAAAAACACTATTCCCGGCCCTGGAGCAAAGGGGAGCGGAACTGTGGCAATCCGCAATTTTAACGTATGGCAGAATATCTGCATCAACATGGATACGATTTACGAGCATGGCACGCCTGACACTTCAATCGAATTTTTTGGAAAGCACTTTGCCCTTCCTGTTTTTGCAGGTCCTGTCGGAAGCGTAAACTTTCATTACGGCGACAAATACGATGATTTGACTTACAATCATACCCTTCTTACCGCTTGTGCCGCCAACGGAATCGTAGGTTTTACCGGCGACGGAGTTAACATTAAGGTCATGGAAGGAGCGGCAAAATCAATTTCTGCTAACAATGGAACTGGAATTCCTACTATTAAACCCTGGAATCTTGAGACAATAAAAGAAAAAATGGGGCTTGTCCGTAGCGGAAATCCCTTTGCGATGGCCATGGACATTGACGGGGCCGGCCTTCCCTTCCTCAAAAACATGAACCCGCCGGCCGGAAGCAAGTCCGTTGCCGAGCTTAAGCAGATTGTTGAGATGGCGGGCCGCCCCTTCATTATCAAGGGCGTTATGACCGTAAAAGGCGCACTCAAAGCCCTTGAAGCCGGGGCAAGCGCAATCGTCGTTTCAAATCACGGTGGCCGGGTTCTGGACGGCTGTCCTGCCACAGCCGAAGTCTTGCCGGAAATAGTCGAGGCCGTAAAGGGCAGGCTAAAGATTATTGTTGACGGCGGAATCCGAAGCGGCACGGATATTTTCAAGGCGCTTGCTCTTGGTGCCGATGCGGTCATTATAGCCCGGCCATTCGTAACGGCTGTCTTTGGCGGAGGCGAAGAAGGCGTAAAAGTCTATGTCGAAAAACTCAAGGCCGAGCTTGAGGACACAATGGCCATGACTGGAGCGATGAAAATCTCTGACATTAGCAGGGACATGATTCGATTGTAGATTGACTTCTATTTTCCATGATATAATTTTCTCATGTACGGGATTGAAATTGCGCTGCACATTTTAATGGCTATAGTTATGACCCTGATTTTTCAGGGTTGTCTGGGCAGTAAATCTGCCCGCAAGCGAATTCCCGGTTATTTCGCCCTGCTTTCCCTCTTTGATGTTATCATGCTTCTTGCCTGTGTTTTTGAGCTTTATTTTCTGCAAAAAAGCATGGATGGAAAAAGCTGGGCTGTAATTCTCTCTCAGATTTTTTCCTGCCTTGATTTCCTGTCTTATTTTTCAATACTGGCTATTTTTGTTATGTATATTGAGTCTCTGGTTTCGCAAAGAAAAAGCGTCTCCTGGATTTTCGCAAAGATTGCAGTCCTTGTTTCCGTGATTTATGCAGTTTTGTGGTGCATTTCCGTCTTTAACGGCATGTTTTTCTATGTTGAGGATGGAATTTACAGAAAAGGAAAGTATTACATTTTCGGACAGACGGGCGGCTATGTGGTGCTTCTGATAGTGATTTCATTCCTTGTGTATTATCGTGGTGCTATTGGCCCTAGAGCCTTTCTCGTTCTCTTCTCATTTGTTATTTTTCCAGTTATTGCCGTAGTTGTAAGACCTTTTATTCACTTCTTTTCGATTCAGATTGCCTTGTCGCTTTCAATAATTCTGATTTTCGATTTTATTTACATGTACCAAATCAGGCTTATCGGCGAGCAGGAGGCAAAAATCGCAGAAGGGAAAATAGCTCTTATGATTAGTCAGATTCGTCCCCATTTTGTTTTCAATGTTCTTAATTCAATTTATGTTCTGTGTGACAAAGATCCAAAAGCCGGTCGGGAAGCCATCGGGAATTTTTCAAATTACTTGCGCGGGAATATTCATGCTGCGGAAAAATTAAATGAAGTTTCCTTTGATACTGAATTGATGCATCTTCAATACTATCTGAATCTTGAAAAAATGCGCTTTCAGGATGATGTGAAATTCGAGCTGGACATAAAGGAAAGAGATTTTAATATTCCGCCCATGATTTTGCAGCCGATTGTAGAAAATGCAGTCCGTCATGGAGTTTGCAAGAAGAAAAATGGCGGCGTAGTGAAAATTTCAAGCAGCAGAGCAGAAAATTTCATTGTGATAAAGATTGCTGATGATGGAGTTGGTTTTGATACAAAGAGTATAAGCAGCGACGACAAAATTCACATTGGAATAAACAATGTTAAAGAAAGACTCTGGATGATGTGTGGCGGCGAGCTGGACATTCATAGTGAGATTGGAAAAGGAACGGAAGTCGAAATAAGAATTCCGCTTAAAAGAGACAAAAAGTAGGCTGTTCCTTGCCCTTGCAAGGCTTCTGGCGACAAAAGGAGATGAGATGAAAATTCTTGCTTTGGATGATGAATATCTGGCTCTGGAAGGAATTTGCTCTGTTTTAAAAGAAGTTAATCCTCAAGCTGAGGTAAAGGGCTTCCGCTACAGTGATGAGGCTCTTTCCTGTTCTGCGGATTGGTTTCCTGATGTCGCTTTCCTGGATATAGAAATGCGGGAAGAAAACGGTGTGAGTGTCGCCAAAAAACTGAAGGAGCAGAATCCAAAAATCAACATAATTTTCGTGACAGGTTTCAGCGATTACATGCGGGAGGCCTTTGATTTGTATGCCAGCGGATATGTTTTGAAGCCGGCGACTCCCGAACAAATAAAAAGAGAGCTTGGCAACCTGCGCTTTCCTGTTTCTGAAAAGAAAAAAATATATGTCCATACTTTCGGTCCTTTTGAAATTTTTGCTGACGGAATTCCACTTAAATTTTCTTATTCAAAGTCAAAGGAACTTCTTGCGATTCTGATTGATGAAAAAGGCCTCCCCTGCCCTCTCGGAAAACTCGAGGAAATGCTTTGGGAAAACAATCTCAGCGATAAAAGTTCTTATATAAGGAATCTTGTGGCCGACATCCGTAAAACCCTCCGTGCTTGTGACAGCGAGAATATTCTTATTCACAATTACAATCAGCTTGCCATTGATAAGGATGCGATAGATTGTGACTATTTTGATTATCTCGACGGAAAGCCGTCCGCTTCCGCATCATTCAATTTTGAATATATGAGCCAGTACACTTGGGCAGAAAGCACTTTGGGATTTCTTGTAAGGAAAATTCAGAAAAATTTATAGAATTCTTATTTTTTTGTTGCACTTTTGTGACGGTGCTTGTGTTATTCTTTGTGCAACAACAGTTTATTGCACCTGCCTTTTTGCTGATTTTTTTTGTTACTTTGCAGGGGCATAGACTGTTTTTTTTTATATATATACCTATTGCAAAATCTTGAAGTGTGTTTATTTTTGAAATATACTTTAAGAATTGGAGGATTAAATGAAAAAATTCAGCACATTAATTCTTGGTGCAGCTGCAGCGGCCTTGCTCGTTTCTTGTGGTTCGACACCAAAGCCAAAAGTAGAAGACATTTCAGCTTCAATTCCAACACAAATTCTGGAGCATAAAGGAACGGCCTGGGGTGTTGCCCAGCCTGACTGGGTTGGCACTGTTCTTACAACGCCTAACCAGAAAACCCTCAAAAAGGCTCTCGGTCTTTCTGACAAAAAAATCTGGGTTCTTACAAAGAACGGAAGCAACCTTGACTTCTTGCAGACTTGGGTAGACCAGGTTGATGCCCGTGCAGAAATTGCGGCTTCAATCAAACAGACAATCGGTGACAAAATCCGTGCCTCAATGGCTGGAACTTCTGCCGATACAGACTTGGAAAAGACAATCGAGCGTGAGTCAGAGCGACTTGCAGTTACTTCAGTCGCAGGCCTCGAAAAAGAGACTGACTGGTGGACACGCAACCGCCGCCTTAAGGACGGTCTTGAAAAGGGCGAAGATTCTGGTGACTACATCACCCAGTACAGCTACATGGTCGTTTACGCCATGGACGAAGCCCTCTTCACAAAACAGCTGGAAAACGGCTTCAAGAACATCAAGGATATCGATGTTTCCGGCGAAATCCAGGAATCAATCAAAAATTCTCTGGTTGAGCAGACAAAAGTCGCAACTCCAGACATGGAGTAAATAAGCGCCTTAAAAACAAAAAACCGTCATCAAATGCGATGACGGTTTTTTTATGATTCGCTATGCGCTCGAAGCACAGCTTCGAACGAGACTCGCCTTGAAACTCGTCTCACGAGTTTCATCGCCTTCGGCGACCGGCTCCCTGACGCGGTTCGAGCACAGCTCTCACCGAGACTCGCCTAAAAACTTGCCTCGCAAGTTTTTTCGCTTTTAGCGACCGGCTCCCTACATCAAGTCTTCAAGGTCGATTTCACCGGCTACGCATGGAACTGCAATCTGCCAGTTTTCGAGAACCTGCGGGTGAACTTCACCGAAGACTCCCACCTGCTTGCCTTTGACGATGATTGCAGCCTGACGGCCAGGGATAAAGCGCGGGTCGTTTGACTCTTTGACTTCGTATTTGTGGTCGAGGTAGTAAAGCAGGGTTGAGACCTCAGAGGCAAGGTCGTTGAAGTTTGCGTTGTTTGCGGCAGTCATAAAGCCCAGAGACTGAATTGTCTTTGTGCCGGTGTTCTCGCTTTCGTCCAGGAAGGCAACCTTACCGATTTCAAAAATCTTGTGCGGGAAGATTGCGTTTGCGGCGGCACTTTCGGCTCGGAGCAATGAAGCGATGATTGACGGGCGAACGAACTGATAGTTTTCGCTCATGGGGTTGAGAATTTCGATTACTTTGTCAGCAGAAATGTTCATGCGGTCGATGTAGTCCCGTTTTGAACCAAGATAGTTGAAAATCATCTCCTGATAGCCCAGGCCCACCATGATTTCCTTTGCTTTTCGGCTGAAAAGTGTGACATCAGAAAGCTTACCGATTGTGAAATCATTCGGCTTCTGCGGTTTGAAGTAGTCGAGAGTCATACCAATCATTACATCTTCGATGACATCAACCTCGTGGAGGAAGTCGTTGCGGTATGGAGCCGGCTGAACAGTGAATTCAACATCAGTTTTGTTTGCGGCGCAATATTTTGCTGTCTTTTCATTTGCAGGAATATCTTTTGCGCTAACATCGTTGTCCATGCGGCTGAGAGCGTCGAGAACCTGCTCTTTTGTAAGGTCGCAGCCCAGCTT